>DYNE01000104.1 GCA_020721225.1 Pelodictyon luteolum
CAGATATTCTCGTCGACTCGTTTTCGGAAATCAGAATTTATAGAGGTTCCCTTTACGCTTTAGCTTGATTACTACGGAATCAATTATTGAGGAAAGTTTAAGTGCTCAACGGGGTTCAGTTCCGGAGAATATGGCGGAAGCCTCACCAGCGCCATATTCTCCGGAACGATGGGTTGACCGAAACGATGCGATGGTGCCCCATCAACCACTATTTTGGCCGCCAGCATCCAGCCGATTGCGCCATAAGTCGGCGACACTGCTGCATAAGCGTAGGCATACTCCCAAACAAGAACCAATTTCACAATTGGCCGAAGTGACTCAGAGACCCAACATTTTCTCGGATCGCTGATCCTGCCGAAACGCACCTCATCCTGAAACATCAGGCGGACAGGTAACTTCAGGGCATTCCGTTGCTTTGCCTCATCCAATATATCGGGAAGTTTTTTTAAACTCCTCTTGAGCTTCAATATCTCTTTTCGGAAGACAGGTATCCGGTTCAACCTACCGCCATCCGTGGCGAGCAAGCATTCTATACATGGGTGAAACTGCGATGTTCTGACCTGATCTCTTTTCCAGGGCTACGTGCATTGGGGGGACAACCAGGACTCATCCTTGCTCAGCTTGCTTACTCCATTCAGCAAGAAAAGCTTCTTCCTCTTGAAAACTGAGGAGTGATCGCCTCCGTCCTCCACAAGTACTTTTTTTTACTTGATTTTCCGGCAACCTGATTGCGAATTACTTGCAACAATCGAACGACTGTCGCTACACCAAGTATTTCTGCGGTTTCTGCATACCTGATATTGCATGCTTGCGGCAAAAGAACACACGATCCCTCTCTCAACTCTCGGGCTGTTTTCACTTCTTGTACAATCTTTTGTGCAAGTGCTGACATGTTCTCGGTTAATCTTGCTGGTTGAATTATAATTATCTTGAATGCAAACCTAAATCAGGTCGCAGAGCCACCGTTCTCCCCCTATTTCCGCAACAAGCACACTGTGCGTCTTCGGAAGGCGAACAGGATAACTCATCGGCCAAGCCTCAACTAACCGGTGTGGAATACGCTGTACATCGAGCGCCATGGCAAAGAGTCAGTTCACCTCATAGCAGTAACCTCCCCGATGCCGCTCGACGATTTTCGTATAAACCTGTTCGGGTTCGAGCGAAACAACTGTTCCCCTCTGCACATCAAGATTTTCGAAAGGAACAGAGTAAAAAGCTGGCAGCGCATCATAACTCTCAGCGGCCCCTCCATGCTCCATTGTTTGTCGAACATGAATGTTACGGTCTCCTGAGCGGACTGTTTGGGTTCGATGGTCATGACGGCATACCGGCCAACACTGCCATCATTTAGCGCAACAGAGTAATAACCAACTCCGTCAGGCAAGAGCCTTAAGTGCTGCCTGATAATCCGGCTCCTCGATGATTTCCGACACCAGTTCGGTGTACACCACTCTGTGGTCGTTATCGACAACCACCACCGCACGGGCGAGCAGTCCTTTCAACGGTCCGGTTGCAATAGATACGCCGAAATCCTTACCGAAATCCGGTGAACGAAAAACCGAAAGCGACACCACGTTGTTGAGCCCTTCGACTTCACAGAATCGCTTGTGTGCAAATGGAAGATCTGCAGAAATACAAAGCACCACGGTATTATCGAAAGAAGCTGCCTCCTGATTGAAACGCCTCACCGAAGACGCGCACACAGCGGTATCGAGACTGGGAAAAATATTGAGCACAAGACGCTTGCCCTCAAAATCAGCCGGTCCGGATTCAGAAAGATCAGTCTTCACAAGACAGAAAAACGGCATGTCAGCGCCGATTGCCGGAAGTTCACCGGAGGTTTCGACCGGATTACCTTTCAGAGTTACTGTTGCCATAAAAGAATGATGTTTAAGGATTGTAGTTTCATAATTAGAGATCAGGTAACCCGAAAAACCGCAAGAACCTGCATTAAGTTTCAGCAGCATTCAGATTCTTTGTCAATGCAAAAAACCGAAACCATTGCAACATGCGACTTCCCTGTGATAGTCAACACGAATCACAAGAATCCAAAGCAACCAATTTTCGATGATACTTGCTTTTGCGTCGGGAGTAACCGGTTCTGTAACAATAATATGGCGCGTTGACGAAAAAGTGGCAAAGGAGACTGATCAACAGAAGAATTACACTCCGTTGCGCACAACTGTTACAGCGTCGCGAACACGTACCCAGTTGAAAAGCTTTTCTGCGTCGGTCATGAGCAACCTGACACAACCATGCGAAGCCGGATGACCGGGAAGGGACTGCTGATGTATGAAGTAGCCGCCGTAGTAGTTTATGGAATAGGGCATGGGAGCGTTATCGTACTTGACGGAGAGCTTGTGCCTCTGCTTGTAGTTCACGAAGAACCTGCCAGCAGGAGTTGCATACGATTTCCTGCCACTCGAAACCGGTCCCCAAAAAAGAAGCTTCCCTTTTTCATAAGCGCCAAAATACTGATGGACAAGAAAAATTCGAATCTCGCGATCTCCCCTGCTGTCGGTCAGGAGCTTGGGAACCGGAACGTATTGGGAGGCTTTCTGGATATCAACCGGCAAGAGTACGGTTCGACCAGCAGGAATATGCTTCCGGTCGGTGCGGTTGACTTTCATATAAATGATCTGGCAGAGCGAGTCCTGTCCGCAGAACTTCGAAAGCAATTCTCCTTTTTTCAGCTTCTGCGAAACGAATCCTTGAGGAATCCCGGAAAGCAGGGGTAAGCTCTCCTGAAAAGAGTCTGAAACATTGGAAGGCCCTGCTGGATATTTTTGCTGAGCAATAATCGATGAATCAGAAGCTGCCCCGGCAGTGGATCCCGTTGCGTGCAACGAATCGGATGTGGAAACAGTAGTGCAACCAAATAAAAAAAAAGGAAACCCCGCTGTCAGCAACCCTCTCCGTAAACATCTCCAGAAATGGGTGGTTATATTCATACCTGTTTTCAAACGCACGCTTGATGACGAAAAATATTTCCACGAACCAGTAATCAAGGAGCCTAATAGGAAATTAGTTATCAAAAATTACAATCGTCAGGCAGAATAGCGGTAAACAGTGAACAATAACCGAAGCATCGAATCTGATGGTTTGAGCTTTACTATATTCGAGATTTAATGTAAAACAATAGTTCTTTAAAGGCAAGACCAGACCATATAATTATGGGAACCTCTATAAATTCTGATTTCCGAAAACGAGTCGACGAGAATATCTG
>DYNE01000059.1 GCA_020721225.1 Pelodictyon luteolum
TTTTATATTTTATAATAATTTAAGCTCCCCCATAATAAATAGAGGTGCCCTAAAGTATATGAAAAAATCAAGCTTTATGTTTGAGGTGATCAAATAAGAGTTTTATTGCCGCACAACCCGGATTTTTAAAATAAACGGAGATTTATGATGCTCGAAACCATTGCAATTATTCTGCTGATTCTCTGGCTTCTGGGTCTCGTCAGTTCCTACACCATGGGAGGATTCATTCATGCCCTTCTGGTCATTGCGATTGTGGTCATCGTGATTCGAGTCATTCAGGGTCGAAGGATTTAACAATGATGGGCAGGAGGGGGTCGATAAAAAAACGCTGGGTCAGGCAAGTTATTCCACATCTTCTGCGGGATAGCGATTGATAGGGTACTTATCATTGGACAACATGTAAAACAGGAGAATTCAATTGAAAAAAAATATCTGGCTTGCAGCAGGAATTGTTGGAATGTTTATGGGTCAACCACCAGCAGATGCTCGAGCGGAAGTCAGCGTACAGATCAGCGCGGGGAACAGGCCTGCTTTCGTTATGGAAAGGCGACCGAATTTTATCGACCTGAAAAATCTGGGCTTTTCGGTCTCGGTGGGGAGCCCTTACGATATCGTCTATTACGGTAATCGTTACTATCTCTACCAGAGCAATCGCTGGTATCGTTCGTCAAGTTACCGCGGGCCATGGATCGTCATCCGGAATAACCGTATCCCGTTACAGATAAGAAAACATCGCTGGGATGATATACGGAGGTATCGTGACGTCGAGTACGGCAAACGCGATAACAGGTTCGACTGGTACTACCGTGATCAGAACAACCGCGACAACCGCAACAACCGCAACAACCGCAACGATCAGTGGAACGACAACAACCGCAACGATCAGCGGAACGACAACAACCGTGACAACCGCAACGATCAGCGGAACGACAATAATCGCGACAGCCGCAACGACAGGAATGGAAATGACAACGACGATAAACGCAATGATGGCGGAAAAAGGAACTGATTGATTTTTGAGCGGCGGGAAGGAGCTGTTGATAATGCAGTTCCTCTTTGTCGTGATCGTTTTTTTTGATCACAGTGCCGGAACTGAAAGACGTGTTTATACTACGGTAGTCCATTTGATACCAACTGTAATCATGATCGACGTTAACCGTATCAATGGAGAACCCAATGGATAGAGATATAAAAACGCCTCTCGATAGCATGGATGAACTTTACACGCTCGCGTACTGGATGACCGGATGTGAGATGAGTGCCAATGAACTGCTAAGCGCCACCTATTTACAGGTTGACCATACTACGTCAACGAAAGAGTTGTTCAAAATTTTCAGAATCTGTTATCTGAACAGGAGCGACCCTGAAGTCGCGTTCGGGTTTTTTAACCCTTTACGGCAAACAAAAGAGATCCTTGGCTGGTCGTTACGTCAGCGCTTTGCCGATATGAAATTATCGGTATTGCTATCCGAAATTTGCGGACTCACTCATCAGGATATATCGGAAATAATCGGAATGCCGGTTGAAACCCTGCATTCAAGGTTGTCATGGGGCCGTAAATGGCTCGTGAATGCTTTGCTTTTGATGCCTCCTGTTGAAAGACGTTCCATGGCAAGCGGAGGAATACTCTCATGAAAAAACTCAGAATTGCCCAGATTGCACCCCTTGTCGAGCGGGTGCCTCCAAAAAAATACGGAGGAACGGAACGGGTCGTTTACCATTTGACCGAAGGACTCGTCGCGAAAGGTCATGATGTCACCCTGTTCGCTTCGGGAGATTCCATAACCAGCGCAAAGCTCATTGCTCCGATCAGTGAAAGTCTTCGTCTCGGACGAAAAATGCATTCGGCGACTATTGTGACGATGATGATGCTCAGCAAGGTCTATGAGGAGATGTTTCATGAATTCGACATCATTCATTCGCATCTCGAATACATGACCCTTCCCTATGCTCATAAAGTTCGTGTGCCAACCGTTCTGACGATGCACGGCCGGCTTGATATTGCCGAATACAGTAAAATGCTCGGTTTATACCCCCGCATGGCTTATGTATCGATCAGCGATTCGCAGCGTCGTCCTGTTGAAGAGATCAACTGGGTAAAAACCATTTATCACGGTTATCCGCCTTCCTGTTTCGAGTATAACGAGAAGCCCGGAGATTATTTTCTCTATCTCGGTCGTTTTTCCGAAGAAAAAAAGCCTGAACAGGCAATCATGCTTGCGAAGGCATGCAATATTCCCCTGAAAATTGCCGCTAAAATCGATCCCACAGACCAGGGCTTTTTTGACAGAAAAATCAGGCCCATGCTCGATCATCCGCTGATAGAATATGTCGGTGAAGTTGACGAGACCCGGAAGGTTGTGCTGCTGAAAAACGCAAAAGCGCTGCTCAATACCATAGACTGGCCCGAGCCATTCGGACTCGTGATGATCGAGGCGCTTGCATGCGGAACCCCGGTGATAGTCAGAGGGTGCGGTTCGGCGCCTGAAGTGATAACGCATGGCAAAACCGGCTTTATCTGTGCTTCGAAGCTCGACTTTATCCATGCCATTCACAATGTGGACAAGCTGTCGCGCAAAACCTGCCGGGAGGAATTTGAACGGCGTTTTTCTGCCGATACGATGGTGAGTAACTACGAGGAGTTGTACTATCGCCTGCTCCAGAAGAATTTTCCCGTTTTTTCGGAAAAAACGCGCGATAAAGAGCTGCAACACAGTTCCGGTCCCTTACAGCAGAAGATTGCAACTGTTTTTCGCTGATCCGGAGGCAGATGGTTTGCCCTGTGGTTTTGAAAGAGACCGAAGAGGACATATTGCGAAAGAACGCGATTGGCGGATGGGTTCTGCCTTATGGAGGCGGAAACAGAGCCGGGGCTCTGATCGGAAGAGGTGAAGGTGGTTCGACAGGAATGAAACAACAATGAAAACAGGAGATGAGTTATGAGTTTAAGAGATGCATACAAACAGAAGGCAAAGGCCGAGCTGGAGCTTGCGCATGCAAGATTGGTCGAATTCAAGGCGAAAGCAAAAAGTTTTACTGCCGATACCCATCTCAAATATGCCAAACATGTCGATGAACTTGAGCATGGTATCGAATCCGCAAAGGCCAGGCTGAAAGAGCTGGGAGAGGCAGGAGAGGATGCCTGGGAAAAGGTGAAGGATGGTATGGAAAGTGCTCTGGGTACATTACGTGATGCTGTTCGGAATACCGCCGAGAAGTTTAAAGATTGAAACTGTTGCTGAACCTGATGCGGCAAGCTTTTTTCAGGTAAATACTTGCAGGGGAGGGGATTGACGGTTTTGAGTTTTTTTCGGGAATTAGAGAACCCGGATGGACCGGCAACTCAGGGGAGTTTGTGTAAAGGCCTGATTTTACATTTTTTAACCAACAATAAACAGGAGACGAAAATGAAGGTCTATGCGTTATTAATGATCATGCTGGTGGCGCTGGCAGGTTGCTCAACGACATACAAGGGCTCCATAGACGGAGCCTATAATCAGCCGGAGACGAAAAACGGGGTATCCCTTGTTCAGAATACAACAGGGACGATTCCTTCCGGTGCCGCTATAAACAGATAACCACATTTAGGTTATACACATAAAGAGCCCCGCAATTGCCGGGGCCTTTTGTTTTCCGGTTTTTCCGTCTTGTATTGCCTGTGTGCATTACGATTTGATATTCTCCTGGTAGTAACGGATAATGCTCTCCTGATCATACCCCAGCGCATACATGAGATGGATGGTGCCGAAGATCGCCTGCAGGCGCAGAATGCCGTTTTTATGATATTTCCTCGCCGAAGTGACGACGTAGTTGTCGAGGATGTGAAAGGCGCTCCGGCGCTCGATGCGCTCGATGATGTCGATATCCTCCATCACCTGCATCCTTTCGTCGAACCCGCCGAGAGCGTCGAACAGCTCCCTTGTTATGAAGAGAGACTGGTCGCCGCCCCGGCAGATCGAAAGGGGAACTCTGGTGAACCAGCCGAAGAGGGTCATGATGGGGTGCGGGTCGTCGAACTGCATCTGAAAGCATCCCGCCTCTTTTCCGCTTCCGACCGCATCGACAATGTCATCGACAAATCGTTCGGGCGGCAGGGTGTCCGCATGCAGAAAGTAGAGCGTCTGGTGTCTGGCGAGCCTCGCTCCCGCATTCATCTGTCGGGCGCGTCCTTTTTCCGACCGGCAGAGCGTGACGGGGAAGGCCGAGACGATTTCGGCTGTACGGTCGGTGCCCGAGTCGCTGACAATGATCTCCACGTCGTCATATCTTCCGGTGATGGCGAGCAGGTTATCCAGCGTCCGGGCGATGCCGGTTTCCTCGTTACGGGTAGGGATGATAATGCTCAATGAACCCGTCATTTCAGCACTCCGGAGCCGGCTTTGCCTGAGATCCTCCAGGGTGTCGATGTCCTGCAGTTCCGGGAGCAGAGCGAATGTTGTTCCGTGTTCGTTCAGCCTGTCGATGGTCTCCTGCAGGACGCGGCTGTGGCTCCAGGATCGGTCGAGAAAGAGCTCGGGATGGCTTTTGTTCAGTCCGATAAGGTAGAACCCGCCATCCTTTGCCGGCCCGAGCACGGCATCATGGTTTTCGAGCTCGGTAAAGGCTTGTTCGAGTATGCTGGTCTGCAGGTCCGGACAGTCCGTGCCGATGAGCGCGATGTGCCCGAAGCCCCTGGCAAAGCCGGTTTCGAAGGCATGAAACATCCGTTCGCCGAGATCGTTGCCCTCCTGAAGAAAGGCGAGCGTTCCGCCTTTCAGAAAGCAGTCTGCATCCGGAATCTCATCCGAGTAGAACGCCGCTCGCTCGGCGCTGCACGCCTCCGTAACCGAGGCGGTCTGCTCCCTGAGCATGCGGTAGACCCTGAGTGCGGTTTCCGGGCCTGTTTCAGCGCCGAGCCGCGTCTTTACCCTGCCAAGCACCGGGTTGCGGGTAAAGACGATGAGCATGCGCCCGGAAGATGATTCCTGCTTCATAACAGGCATCCCTGGCAGCTTGATCCGGCCCCTGCCGTGCATCCGTAACAGTGCTGTCCGATTGCGATCGTACGGTCGTGCAGCAGCGCCTCGTCGAAATCGCTGATAGTGCGGGGTGCGGGTTCACGCATGGGCAGCTTCAGCATCTGGTTGAAGTCGCAGTCATAGAGGGCGCCGTCCCAGCCAACCGAAACCGTGTTGCGACACATGAGGTTTTTTACCGCCTCGGGATTGAAGTGGCTTTCGAGCAGCTTCATGTATCGGCAGAAACCTCCCTCTTCGAGCAGGGATTCGAGGAATCGGCTCACCGGCATATTGGTGATGGTGTAGAGATGGCTGAACCCGATGCCGAATTCCTGACGGAGCCTGCTTTTGTAATCCGCTTCGAGTGCCTGCTGTGCTCCGGGAAGGGAGGGGCCGCCTGGATTGAAGACGAGGTTGAGCTGAAGCGGGCTGCCATCTGTTCCATACCCTGTTGCATTGAGCATGCGGAGAGCTTCTATCGAGCGGTCGAACACACCTTTTCCTCTCTGGGCATCCACATTATCGCGCGTGTAGCAGGGGAGCGATGCGATAAGCGAAACGCGGTTTTCCCTGAACAGTTCCGGAAAATGACGGTACTCCTCCCCCGAAACAAGGATCACCAGATTGGTTCTGACCAGAATCTCGCCCTCGGGTATTATTTTTCTTGCCTCCCGTATAAACCAGGGGAGATCGGGGTTCATTTCAGGAGCGCCGCCGGTAATGTCGAGCGTCTGAATGCGGCTATTGCTGAGCGCGTCGAGACAGTGCTGCATGGTTTCACGGCTCATCGTTTCGCTTCGGTCTGGGCCTCCGTCAACGTGGCAGTGCCGGCAGAGCAGGTTGCAGCGGTAGCCGATGTTGACCTGCAGAATGGCGGTTCCGTCGGGTCGCAGCGGCCCGTTGCCGGTTTCGGCAAGTTTCGAGCCGAAAGAGGGGATGCTGCAGTCGGTTTTTTCGAGTACCAGGATCTGTTCCCCGCTCTCCGCAAGGGGGTTTTTGCGCTTGTGAAGCGATGGATGTATGGTCATGGACGGATGATTTTGAATTGCTGTACTGTTGTTCTCTGTAACGTCGGGATGACGTGAAAACGTTCTGAAGATTGTGGGCGGTGGGCCGGGAAGGGGAGTATCGTTCGCAGGGCGAACGGGAGTATGCTCGCGGTCGCATTGCGGAGTATCGGATGCGAAGCATCCGGGAGTATCGCTTCGCGGGAGAAGAGGGAGAAGATTGTGGGCGGTTGGCTGTGAGCGGTGGGCAGGTATTCAGTAGTCGGTAGCCGGGGAAGAATTACCCCCCAAAAAACGGGTTTTCGTCCTTTTGGTACTTGTTGTCCTTTTCGTCCCTGTAACTGAAAGATGACGGGACGAAAAGGATGATATGTCAGCTTATTCGCCGGCCGGTCAGCCGCCGAGGCGGGTGTGCAGCTTTTCGGCAGCCTGCCTGCCGCTCAGTGCGGCGCCCTCCATCGAGGCGAGATAGCGCTGATAGGTATAGTCGCCGGCAAGGAAGAAGTTTTTCACGGGGCTTATCTGGTCGGGGCGGAACTTGTCCACGTCAGGTACGGCCTTATAGACCGACTGCGGAATTTTCACGATGGTCGATTTCAGCAGTTTCGCATCGCGCGAGAGCGGGAAGCGGTCGTGAATATCTTTCATAACCAGTCTGGTGATCACATCGTTGGGCAGATCCATCAGCTGGTGGGCCGGAGCAAGCACGAGGCTCATGACGCTTCCTCCATCTGCCGAGCCCATCCCTTTCTGGAAATCGTCCGGGCAGGTGATCGAAACGTCGGCGAAGGTGGCAAATGTGGTGCCCTGCGAGAACATGAGGTTGTCCGTTGCGGTTATTTTCCGGTCGAACCAGAGCTGGCAGTTGGCGACCGGGCTGCCGACGAACTGGTGCAGATTGCGGAAGTACGCATGATTGAGCCACTCGCCCGGCACGATATTCTTGATATTGTGTACCGGAAGGGCCGAAATATAGGCGTCCGCCTCGATTTTCTGCCCGTCCTGAAGCACGGCGCACTTGACGGTTTCATCGCTGTTCAGCTCGAAACGGTTCAGCTTGGCATCCACGAAAATTCTGCCGCCCCTCGTCTGAATATACTGGCGCATGGGCTCGATCATCGAATCGCCTGGATTTTTACGGAAGAACGCAAACTTTGTGGCTGCGTAATCCGTGCCGAAATACTTGAAGATGGTGATCATCGGGCGGGCGCTGATGACGTTGGGCTCGATGAAATTCATGGCAAGCGCGATCGCTCGCCAGAGTTTTTCCAGAGAGTGTTCCGACGCGCCTCTCAGGCGGTGCCACTCCGAATAGGTCATATGATCCTGGCTGCGGAAATACTCTTCGTTGCCGGCCAGTGCGGGATAGAGTCCCTTGATAAGGGAAATCTTGTCCCACATGGTGAGAAAATCCGCCTGCATGCCCCCCACCACTTCCGCCCACGGGCTCGGAAGATTGGCTTTTTTAAAGAACGACTGTTTCCCGTCCGGTTCGGCATAGATCAGCGAGTGCTCTTTCCAGAGATAATTCCCGGCTGCGCCAACTTTTTTCAGGTACTGCTGCAACTGTTCATAACCGCCAAACACGATGTGCAGTCCCGATTCGATGGAGTCGCCATCATTGTCTTTCCAGACAGATACCTTTCCGCCAAGCACTTTTCGTTTTTCATAAAGCTCAACGGCATGGCCGCGATCAACCAGTTCTATGGCCGCGCTCAGTCCTGCTACTCCTGCACCAAAGATTGCTATTTTCACCGTATTCAATTATTAGTCGTTAGGTAATTAAGAATGAAGCGGGGTTTCGGATTCAAGGCAAAATATAAAAATTAGTTTTTCGATAATGAAAAAGCCGGATTCTTTGCCCGAATGGCGCTTCAAACAGGGTTTTTACTTTTTCAGGGACGAGAGCAGCCGGTCCAGCTCGTAAATGAACCTGCTGCCCAACCGAAGAGACTCCCTGACTATGAAACGCAGGTCATTCATGGCTGGTTTCGGCGGAACAGGCGGGAACCCGGTTTTTTCAACCGGCTTGAAATTGGTCTGGCGATGTGACGGTTTCGTTTCGTTTCGTTCGGTCATGGTCATTACAGAGAAAACTTCAGAATTATTGCAGGAGAGAGTATCCTGCGTCTGTATATTCTAATAAAATAAGGCAAGAAGAGAAAACTGACGAATGAGAGCATCTGTTTTTTACGGAGCATGCAATACTCAAAGGGGATAAAATCCCTAATTTTTTAAGGAAATAAATGCCAATGGTGTCATTTTTTAAGAAAAAAGTTTTTTTACTTCTTGTTTTTGTGTAGTTTTATACAAAATCGAAATAAATACAGTTCTGTTATGTCCGGACATCTTGACCTGATCGATCTTAAAATTATCGAGTCTCTTGGCGAAAACGGCAGGTTACGTTTGAGCGAGCTTGCCGAAGTGGTGGCTCTTTCGATACCGTCAGTCAGCGAGCGGCTCGACAAGCTGCAGAAAAACGGTATTATTCGCAGTTTTACCATGGAGGTAGATGAGCGGCAGCTTGGTTTTGATATTCAGGCATTTGTGCGGGTAAGAATTGACTCTTCGAAGCATTACAAGTCCTTTATGGAGCATGTGCTTCAGGAAGACGAGATCATGGAGTGCTTTTCCGTTACCGGTGAGGGGTCGCATATTCTCAAGGTCATGACGCACAACACCTCTTCTCTCGAAAAATTTTTATCCCGCATTCAGAGCTGGCCGGGCGTTCTCGAAACAAACACGAGTTTCGTGCTTTCGCAACTGAAGCGAACGAGAAAAATAAGCGCGGAGATTGTTCGTAACAATCTTCAGGACAGACAGGTATTGATTACATTCGATGAAAAAAAATCAAGAAAAGTGTAGTATATAGGCTTTATATTTTCGGTTATAAGGTTAAAACATGTAATAAAACAAGGAGGTTCTTTTGAACATGGAGAGTAAAGTGCCGGTTTCAAGTTATTTTGGTGCGATGACCTTCGATCAGAAGGCCATGCGGGCAAGACTGCCGAAGGATGAGTTCAAGGCTTTGCAGGACACCATCAGGGCAGGTAAAAAAATTACCGGCGAGATTGCCGGTGTTGTAGCTCACGGTATGAAAGAGTGGGCGATGGAGCAGGGTGCAACACATTACACCCACTGGTTTCAGCCGATGACCGGTTCAACGGCGGAAAAGCACGACGCGTTTCTCTCGATAGATCGTGATGGCACCCCTATCGAGCGCTTTTCGGGCGAGCAGCTGATTCAGGGTGAACCTGATGCATCGAGCTTCCCTTCAGGCGGCATGAGAACAACCTTCGAGGCTCGCGGCTATACCGCATGGGATCCTTCAAGTCCGGCGTTTCTCATGAAAGGCGGTACAGGTCTTACCCTTTGCATTCCTACAGTCTTCATTTCCTACCACGGCGAGGCTCTCGATTCCAAAACTCCGCTGCTGCGTTCCATGGATGCGGTCAGCAATTCGGCTATCAGGCTTCTCAACGTGCTTGGCACGACCGGTATCTCCCGCGTCAAAACCTTTGCAGGCTGCGAGCAGGAGTACTTCCTTATCGACAAGAAGTTCTACTCCGAGCGTCCCGATCTGATCATGTGCGGCCGTACCCTTCTCGGCGCGCTTCCTCCGAAAGGCCAGCAGCTCGAAGATCACTATTTCGGTTCCATTCCCGACCGTGTGCTTGAGTTCATGCAGGACGTCGAGCACGAGCTCTATCTGCTCGGCATTCCGGCCAAAACCCGTCACAACGAAGTCGCTCCGCACCAGTTCGAAATCGCTCCTATTTTTGAAGAGGCCAATATCGCCGTCGATCACAACCTGCTGGTTATGGAGGTTATGAGAAAGGTTGCAGACAAGAAAGGTTTCGCCCTGCTGCTCACTGAAAAACCTTTTGCAGGCATCAACGGTTCGGGCAAGCACAATAACTGGTCGATCGGAACCGATACCGGCATCAACCTGCTCGATCCGGGTGATACGCCGACCGAAAACATCAACTTCCTCGTCTTCCTTGTCGCCGTCCTCAAAGGCGTTTACAAGAGAGCCGACGTACTGAGAATGTCCATCGCCAGCACCGGTAACGACCACCGTCTCGGTGCCAACGAAGCTCCTCCTGCCGTGGTAACCGTATTTCTCGGCGAGCAGCTCGAAACCGTACTCGACGCCATCGAAAGCGGCAAGGTTGACCTGAAAACCGAAAAGCAGGTTCTGAACCTCGGTCTCTCGCAGGTACCTCTGCTCAACAAGGACTATACCGACCGCAACAGAACCTCGCCGTTCGCCTTTACCGGCAACAAATTCGAGTTCCGCGCCGTCGGTTCCTCGCAGGCCGCTTCCGTACCGAACATGGTGCTCAACACCCTGATGGCCGAGGCTCTCGACGAGCTTACCGACGCCATCGAAGCGAAAATCGCTGCCGGCAAGGACCGCGACTCCGCCGTGCTCGAAACGATCCGCGAAGGCATTACAGCCACTAAAGATATTCGCTATCCCGGCGACAACTACAGCGAAGCTCTGCAGCAGGCAGCAAAAGAGAGAGGCCTTCCGAACCTGAAAAACACTCCGCAGGCGCTGCGTACGCTCGAGAAACCGGACGTCAGGGCGATGTTCGTCAAATACGGCGTGCTGACCGAGCAGGAAATCGAATCGCGTCTGAACATCCGTCTCGAACGGTATGTCAAAGGTATCGACATCGAAGCCCGTACGCTGCAGCTCATGCTGAAAACCCTCGTTATTCCCGATGTTT
Organism: Pelodictyon luteolum; assembly: GCA_020721225.1. Taxonomy (GTDB): domain Bacteria; phylum Bacteroidota; class Chlorobiia; order Chlorobiales; family Chlorobiaceae; genus Chlorobium; species Chlorobium luteolum_C. Next base: position 10,741 of record DYNE01000059.1, read on the forward strand.
CGGAGTATCAGGGCGATATCGGCAGCTCGTTCAACAACCTGCTTGCTGCCGCCGAAGCTATCGGCCTTTCCGACGGTGCGGTTGCCAGCCAGGCAAACCATCTGAAGAACCTTGCCGGGAACCTTTCTTCGCTGATCGATCTGACCGCCGAGCTTGATGAATGCGTCGAAAAGATTGAAACCATCGACAGCGAGTTCGGCAAAGCCGACTTCTGTGCCGACGAACTGCTTCCGCTCATGAACGCAGTCCGTGCCGTTGCAGACAGGCTCGAACTGATGGTCGACCGCAGCCGCTGGCAGCTGCCGACCTACTCTGAAATGCTCTTCGAGCACTAAGATCAGGGAGGAACAGCAATTGTTGTTCCGGTCACATGCAGAGGAAATCCAGGATACTGGAAAACACGAAAGGGTTATCAGAAATGGTAGCCCTTTCGCGTTTTCTCTGCAGCCTGAAATTTTACTTCAGGTTACAACGCAAAAGCTGCTCGTCATATTATTCAATTTCCAATGCAAATATGCTGTTATTACCCGCCAATCCTGAAATAAAAAAACAAACGCAACACGTAACCCATAGCACGTAACACGTTCTTCACCCAATTCGTGCAAATCAGTGAAAATTCGTGGGCAAACCTCCCTACATTCAACTTTTATTCGCCGATAATCTTCACCAGCACCCGCTTCTTGCGCATGCCGTCGAACTCGCCATAGAATATCTGTTCCCAGGCCCCGAAATGCAGCTTGCCCTTCGTAACGGCAACAACCACCTCGCGCCCCATGATCTGCCGCTTGTGATGCGCATCGCCGTTATCCTCGCCGGTCATGTTGTGGCGGTACCGGCTTATCGGCTCGTGAGGCGCCAGTTCTTCAAGCCACCGTTTGTAATCCTGGAGCAGACCCGGTTCATTGTCGTTGATGAACACCGAAGCGGTAATATGCATGGCGTTGACCAGGCATAACCCTTCCTGGATGCCGCTCTCCAGAAGCGCCTTTTCCACATCGCCGGTAATGTTGACGAAGTCCATTCTGGCAGGCACCTGCATCCAGAGTTCCTTGTGGTATGATTTCATCGCGGTAGGTTGAATCGTCGTTCGTGGAAATGTTCTCCTGATGTACGTAAAGTTACGCAAACCGATTAACTTTCCTTTCCGCTTTTGATTCGCCCGGACTGAAGATCTCCCTCCGTTGTCTCCACGCAGGATGATCCGTACAACATGGTCCGGTGACGAACGGCATCACCATGCCGGATGAATCGGACTATCCCGGCACAACAAGGGTCATCATGTTTACCCGTTCTCCATGAATTCTCCGTGTTTTATGCTGTGCCGCGAATGCATCTCCGGAAACATTTCCTGAACAGGGTTGTCTTTTGTGACTCTCATGGTCCGCTCACGGTAACGACAGGATATTGCGATGCGCGGGATTTCAGGGTAGATGCAGGGTGTCGTGGAATCATCTGTATGCAATCATTCAGGTTCAGCGTTAAAATCGCAGATGGTGAGTCGAGTATCCGGTATTGCAGCAGAGCTGCAGATGCCGCGAAGCAGATGTTATTCCATTTCTAATAAAAATATGCAGTTATTTGCCCGCACCAATTCGTGTAAATTCGTGCTCAGAAAAAGGAGGATCGCTTCGCGGGAGTATCTCTTGCTGACGCATCGAGGGAGTATCATTCGCTTCGTGAACGATACTCCTCTTCCCGGCTACTGACTACCGACTATCGCCCACCTCTTCTCCATCCGTGAAAATCCGATTTCAATCAGCGGGAACCGCGTTCTTA
>DYNE01000105.1 GCA_020721225.1 Pelodictyon luteolum
GACTTATAAAATGAGTTGCTTTTTATAAAAAAAAGACTTTTCTGTCAGGCACTAAGTATAACAAATCATGGCTATTGACACCACTGAACAGAAGACGGGAAATCAACTTTATTTGGCTTATGAAAAAGGGAAACAATTTTTTAACAGGCTTTTGAATCGTCCTGCTGATAACAGCGCAAAAAAACAACCGACAGTGAAGGCATGCGAAACTGCCCGGAACGCTGACGAAGGAACCATCAAATGGCCGCTTCCGGAAAAAAAATAAGTCCAGGCGTTTTGTTGCTATGCATACTACGGCTTTGCTATTACTGAGAAAAGCTGACTGCAATCGAGGATCGGCAAAGCAGACAAAACCCGAACGGTGATCTGTGGCCTGCGAGTTGATGACCAGAGTCGTGCGCACCTGTTGCCGTGGATCGGCATCGTCGGGGAGTGGACGTTCATTCGGAACGTATTCCGAATCGTCCGAAAGAGCACTTATTCCATTTCCAATACAAATATGCAATTATATTTCATTGGAAATTCGTGGGCAGAAAAAGGAGTATAGCGCGCCGCACGGCATCAGATTATTTTCTTTCTCCGTCTCCCATCTTCTACCGCGAAGCGATACTCCAGCAAAGCGAAGCGAGCTATACTCCGCAATGCGATAGCGCGCATACTCCCGAGCACGAAGTGCTCGATACTCGACCGACCGTAAATTTCTTCCCGCAGTCCGGAGGAGGTATCAGGACAGTTATTCCTGAACGGCTGCCTGCGCATGAGAGCGTATTCGCTATGACCGTATTCAAGTGCCTGGGCTTCGAATTCAATCCGATTCTGCTTATGTTATCTCAGTGCTGTCGCGGGAACTGTGTTGTGCTTGGATTTTCCGAGTGTGAAAAGCAGGCGGAGGTTTGTGTTCAGGGCGAATTGCCTGCAGCCGGAAAACGGAATTGCACGGTCAGGCGATCGGGGCTGATCGACGCGTTGAGCGGGAAGAGACAAAAACCGGCAGCATAAGGGAGCTGAAATGGTGATCAACCGTATAAAAAGAGGAAAAATGGTCGTGCTGTTCAAATTCCTGAGAACGAACGCATGGATTCTCGGAATTACGATCCTGTGCATGGTTCTGTTTTTCTCCTTTATCGATCTCTATGCGATGCTGTCGAGAACCTATGCTCATCGTGATAACCAATGGCTTGAAATTCTGATTATCATCATTCTTCTTTTGATTCCTGTTGCCTTTATTTATTCCATTTTCAATGTCATTCACATGACGTTGACCGGCGCATCACGAAATCTGCAGCTGGGAAGCGTGCTGCTTTCGTATATAGCGGTCATTGTCGTTTTTTCGGGTTTTTATTATTTCCAGTCAGCAATAGCGGATATGAATGATGCCAAAGAAGAGTATTGTTACTATGAGAAGCTTCGTAGTCCCGTAATGACAGGCGCTGTAGACAGGTACGGGGAACTGCTGCATCGAAAGGAGTCTCGTCGAGCTTTACATGGATTGTCTGCAACGTTATGGCATGGGTTGCGCCACAAGGTAACCGGATGGCCCGATGAAGCAGGATTGCCGCCGATAAGCAAAATGATCGAGCTGCCCGGCTGCCCATTGACGATGCCGTGACGTTCAATGAAAAGGCAAAAAGCGAGGTTTATCTCGACTGCCTTTATTTCAGCACCATGACCATTACCTCTACAGGGTTTGGCGATATTTTCCCAAAAAACAAGCTTAGGAAAAATGTTCGCGTTAATTGAAGCGGTAATGGGCGTGCTTCTTGTTGCCATAGGCATCGCTATCGCACTTGGTGGACTCGGTTCCTCCAGACCGCCGCATAACGACAGTACAGGATATAATCTTGAGGATACGCAATGAAATTTCTTCATACATCCGACTGGCATCTGGGCCGCACCCTGTACGGGAGGAGCCGTTACAATGAGTTCACGGCTTTTCTCGACTGGCTCCATGCATTGATAGAAACCGAAAAGGTCGATGCGCTGCTTGTTGCGGGCGATGTGTTCGATACCTCCGTACCGGGCAGCGGGGTGCAGGAGCTTTACTACGGTTTCCTTTACAGGATGGCCCGGTCGAAGGTTTGCCGCCATGTGGTGATCATTGCCGGAAACCACGACTCTCCATCGTTTCTCGATGCTCCGAAAGCCCTGCTTCGCACGCTCGACGTGCATGTGGTGGGCTCGATCGGCGATGACCCGATGGACGAGGTTGTGGTACTCCGTGACCGGCGGGGGAAAGCAGAAGCCGTGGTCTGCGCGGTACCGCACCTTCGCGATCGCGATATACGAACCGTCGGGCCGGGCGAGAGCATGGATGAGAAGAACCGGAAGCTGATCGAGGGCATCGAGCGCCACTATCGGGAGGTCTGCATGGCAGCGGAACAGCGGCGGTTGCAGGAGGGCGGATTTCTGCCCATGATCGCCATGGGCCACCTCTTCACGGCTGGCGGCACGACCGTCGATGGTGACGGGGTTCGCGAAATATATGCAGGATCTCTTGCGCACGTCAGCGCATCGGTCTTTCCCGAAGGGATCGATTACCTCGCTCTCGGCCATCTGCACGTTCCCCAGCGGGTCGCGGGGGAGGAGCACCTGCGCTATAGCGGTTCGCCCATTCCCATGGGGTTCGGAGAGGCCCTGCAGAGGAAAGAGGTTGTGCTTGTGGAGTTCAGCGGTGGAGAGCGGACGATTACTACGGTTCAGGTGCCTTGCTTCCAGCAGCTCGAACGGATCAGCGGTACGCTTGACGCCATTACCGCTCGCATTTTCGAATTGAAGGCTTCAGGGAGCACCGCCTGGCTGGAGATTGAGTACTCCGGCGACGATCTGCCGGGCGATCTCAGGGGCATCATTGACGAAGCCGTAAAAGGTTCCTCGCTTGAAATCCGCAGGCTCAGGAACAATCGCGTCGCAACCTCTGCAATGCAGCGGTTATCGGAAGAGGAGACTCTCGAAGAGTTGAGCGAACTCGACGTTTTCAGCCGCTGTCTCGATGCGGGCCAGGTTCCTGATGCCCGACGACCGGAGTTGCAGCAGGCTTTTCAGGAGGTGCTCGAGGCATTTCGTGAACTGGAAAAATTGTGAAGTGTCTTATCTTTTGGCTTCTCGCTGTTTCAAGTGGGTGATGATATCAGAAGCGTATATTGTGGTGTAACCAAC
>DYNE01000020.1 GCA_020721225.1 Pelodictyon luteolum
TTTCATGTAAGACTCTTTCATTCTCTACTCTTTGCCGGTTTTAATCGGCGCTTTCGGAGCGTCCCCTGTGCTGAATTTTGAGTTCAGAAAATCGACATACAGTCATATCATATTTACGAAGATAATCTCGTTGATTGATCTCGGAGGTAATCAGAAGCGGGTGATAGGTCGGATTATCGGGGAAAATAGCAATCTTATGGCGCCATCTTTTTTAATGCTGAGTGTTTCACGATCATACCTTTGACAAAAAAGGTCTCTCCGAAAGTGCCGATAACGGCTATCCGTAATGCCGTACTGCGGCGAGGACGGTGCCGAGAATGCGAAAATCCATGTCTGGCGTGATGGCTATCGGGTGATAGATCGGGTTCTCAGGAACAAGCGAAACCGCTCCGCCGACGCTGATGGAGAGTGTTTTGACGGTCACTTCGCCGTTGATGCTTGCTATGACCACCTGACCGTGTTTGGCTTTTTCTGTTGCTTCGACAAGCAGCGTATCGCCGTGTATGATGCCGATATCGATCATGCTGTCGCCGTTGACCTTGAGCGCATAGATGTTCTTTTTACCCCGAATCCAGGATGACGGCATATCGAGATACTCTTCTACCTCGCCACCTGCTATATCGGGCGTACCCGCTGGAACTGCGGCGATATAGAGGGGGACTCTCGCAAGCTGCTCTCCTGTATCACGCTCAGCCCCACCATGCAGAACATGACGCATCTGACGTTCAAGCAGATTGAGGCGGATTCCGAAATCAACTTCGGGCAACGAGGTTTCTGCCTCGCTTTTGAGCATTTTGCCCCTGCCGGAGAGCATCCATTCCGGATTGACGGGAAATTCCCTGCACAGAGACATCAGAACGGATGCGGTCGTTCCGCCCTTATCGTTTTCGATTTCGGAAACCCGGTTGCCGGAAATACCTATTTTTATCCCGAACTCATCCTGACGAAGAGCAAAATGATCGCGAAGTGCTTTGACGCGCCGGCCGAGAGAAAGAACTGTTTCCATTGTTCCGCATGTTTACTGTTTACCAATAGAATTATCGGATAATCGGTAATAAAGAAAACGATTTTCACTATTATCCGAATTTACGAAAAAATCAGGACAATATGCAAGTGTTCATGCAGACGAGGCCTGTGGCGGTAATAGATAAAATAGAGAATTCGCTCGCCCATGCCTCAAATTTCGGTACTGATGCATATCATTCGACCCGAGCAGGTATTCCGGGCGTTATCCGAAAGCACTCCACGGCATTTCCATTTCGTCACGATATTTGTACCTTGACAGATAGATCCACATACAAAAAACGGGTGGGCGCCATGCTGGCCGATGATTCCTGAAGCGCCTGAATGTTGTTAATCACATGTTATGAATACAGATATTTCAGCCGTACTTGCTAAACGGATCCGGGAGCGTGCATCGGAGATTTTTCCTGAAACGGTTTCGCTGCGCAGAGAGATCCATCTGCACCCGGAACTATCTTATGAAGAGGTAAGAACGACCGCGCTGATAATCGATTATCTGCGAAAACTCGATATCGAACCGGAGTCGCCTTTTCTTGAAACCGGAGTCGTTGCCCTTATCCGCGGTGAAGGGATTGATTGCGGCGAACGCAGTCTGATAGCCCTGAGAGCCGATATCGATGCGTTACCGATCACTGAAGAAAACAGCCACGGTTTCTGTTCGTCCGAAGCAGGAAAAATGCACGCATGCGGGCATGATATGCATACGGCTATGCTGCTGGGAGCAGCCAAATTGATTATGGAGTTCCGTTCCGAACTTCGAGGCGACGTGCTGCTGATTTTTCAACCTGCCGAGGAAAAAGCTCCCGGCGGCGCCAGGCCGTTGATTGAAGCCGGTCTATTCAAGCGATTCAAACCGGATGCGATTCTCGGACAACACTGCTTTCCAAGCGTGAAAACCGGCAAAGTCGCGCTTTCAAAAGGCAGTTTTATGGCGGCTACCGACGAGTTGTATTTTACGGTTCACGGACGGGGTGGGCATGCGTCGGCTCCGCATAAGGCAGCGGATCCGGTGCTTGGCGCAGCGCATATCATTACCGCAGTTCAGCATCTTGTGAGCCGCGTTGCCCCTCCGCATGAACCGGCCGTTGTTTCCATTGCCTCGATTCACGGCGGTAACGCTCCGAATGTGATTCCCTCGACCGTAACGATGGCGGGCACCATGCGCACCATGAACGAGTCGCTGCGAGCAAAGCTCAAGGAGCGACTTAAGGAAACGGTGACCTGTACCGCCAGAGCGCTGGGAGTGGAGGCGGAACTTGAAATAAGAACCGGGTATCCCGTACTGGTCAATGATCCGGAGGTAACCGAAGAGGCGGAAACCTTCTGCCGGGAGTTTCTTGGCGAACGGAATGTGCTGCAGAGCGAATCGCTGATGACCGCGGAGGATTTTGCCTATTATCTGCAGGAAGTTCCCGGAACTTTCTGGCAGATCGGAACCGGTACAGGTTCGGCGGAAGGGGGCAATACCCTGCATTCGGCAACGTTCAATCCCGAAGAGCGGGCTCTGGAAACCGGAACAGGGTTGCTTGCCTATGCCGCACTCAGGTTTTTTCTTTAAGCATGCTATAACGGTGTTCCCTACCTGACTACAACGCCAAAGCGCTCCGCAGGGAGCGCTTTGGGCAGATAATACGACCAATCACATTCAGGCTTTTCCGTTCGAGCCGAGAACGTTCATGATTTTGTGGATATAGAGTTTCTTGAGGGAATCCCTTGCAGGTCCGAGATATTTTCGCGGATCGAACTCTTCGGGTTTTTCATCGAGCACCTTGCGGACAGCTGCCGTCATGGCAAGTCGCCCGTCGGAATCGATATTGATTTTACAAACAGCGGACTTGGCCGCAAGACGAAGCTGATCTTCGCTGATGCCGATGGCGTCTTTGAGTTTGCCGCCGTGCGCATTGATGATCTGAACGAGCTCCTGGGGAACGGAGGATGCGCCATGCAGTACAATCGGAAAGCCCGGAATGCGCTGCTCAATTTCACTGAGAATGTCGAGACGGATTTTTGGATCTTCACCGGGTTTGAACTTGAATGCTCCGTGCGAAGTGCCGATGGAGATGGCAAGGCTGTCAACGCCGGTTTTCGAAACGAAGTCTTCTACCTCTTCCGGCTGGGTATAGGTGTGATGGGCAGCGGAAACTTCGTCTTCGATACCTGCCAGCACGCCGAGTTCGCCTTCGACGGTAACATCATATTGATGAGCGTACTCGACAACTTTTTTCGTGAGAGCGACGTTATCTTCATAGGAAAGATGAGAGCCGTCTATCATGACTGACGAAAAACCGGATTCGATACAATCCTTGCAGAGTTCGAAACTGTCTCCGTGATCGAGATGAAGCACGATAGGTACAGGAGTTCCGAGTTCGGCAGCATAGGCTACCGCTCCCTGGGCAAGGAATTTCAGAAGCGTTTCGTTAGCGTAGCTTCTCGCTCCTTTGGATACCTGAAGGATTACCGGTGAAGCCGTTTCGGCGCAGGCCATGATGATTGCCTGTAACTGCTCAAGATTATTGAAGTTGTAGGCCGGGATGGCATAACCGCCCTTGACGGCTTTTGCGAAAAGGTCGCGGCTGTTGACAAGTCCCAGATCTTTATAGCTTACGGACATCTTTTCCATAGAAAGGTTTTGCTTAATTGTTTATTTTGCGGCGAATTTTTACTCTGCATACAGCTTATTCTGCAGTTTAACTGTTTGCCAATATAATATATTTGTTTCGCATTAAAGAAAACTCAAGCGGTCACTAACGATAAACCATGGACTACCATACCCCGGCGATCATAAAAAAAGGATTGATTGTCGTTTTTGTCTCATTAGGCTGCACAGCTTCGGCTATAGGGAAAAACACAAAGCCGTTTCTGCCGGCAGTGGCGGTCGTTCCGCTGAAACCGACCGAAACACAACAGGCGGCAGGTAAATATGTAACCCAGTATTTGCTGAAAAACCATTACCGCAAGGTTCCGGTAAATGACTCGCTCTCACAGCAGATTTTCCAGCGCTATCTTGAGCATCTTGACGGGAGCAAGAGTTATTTCCTGGCCGGGGAGGTATTGTCTTTGAAAAAGTTTTACGGAAATCGTATCGACGACGAGTTTCTTCAGGGAAAGACGACCTCCGGATTTGCAGTTTATAACCAGTTTCTGCGCAGGGCTAAAGAGAAAATGCGATTTATGAAAGCCACAGCAGATACCGTGCGTTTCAATTTTACCAGACAGGAATCTCTCGATCTTGACCGCAAGAACGATCCCTGGCCGGCAGACAGGAAGCAGTTGCAGGCGCTCTGGAAAAAAGAACTTAAATACCAGTGGCTGAACATGAAGTACTCGGAGGGGAATGACAAATCGATTCGAACCGAGCTTTCAAAAACGTTTGCGAACCGTCTCAAGCTGCTGAATCAGCAGAAACCCGATGATGCGCTGCAGGCATACATGTATGCGGTAACGACCTCGTTCGATCCGCATACCAGCTATTTCTCGCCCGACGAATTCGAAAACTTTCAGATTGATCTCAGCCGTTCACTCGAAGGTATAGGCGCCCGACTGCAGATGGAAAGCGAATATACCGTTGTCAATGAGGTTATTCCCGGCGGGCCTGCATTCAGAAGCAATTTATTGAAAAAATCCGACAGGATTATCGGAGTCGGTCAGGGAGCAGGAGGGGAAATTATCGATGTGCGAGGATGGAGAATCAACGATGTGGTGAAACTGATTCGCGGAAAAAAAGGGACCTCTGTCCGTCTGAAAATTTATCCTGCAAGCCAGGGAGGCAGGGGACCGGCAAAAATCGTCAGACTGCTGCGCGACAAGGTTGATCTGCAGGAGCAGGCTGCCCGGAAAAGCATCATCGAACGGGAAAAATATAAAATCGGAGTTATCACCATCCCGTCTTTTTATCTGGACTTTGAAGGGCAGAAGCTTAACGTCAACAATTACAACAGCACGACAAGGGATGTTTCGAGAATTCTCGGCGAACTCGGTGCCGCCGGCGTCGATGCCGTGATAGTCGATCTGCGGGACAACGGAGGCGGTTCACTCGAAGAAGCCGTCAACGTGACCGGGCTTTTCATTCCAACCGGCCCGGTGGTTCAGATCAGCAACTCTTCAGGCGGAAAAATGGTGCTGCGCGATGAAGACAGGCGGGTGCTCTATAACGGGCCGATAGCCGTGCTGGTTAACCGTTACAGCGCTTCCGCATCTGAAATCTTTGCCGCTGCAATTCAGGATTATGGCCGTGGGGTTATTATAGGAGAGCGTACATTCGGTAAAGGTACGGTTCAAAGCCTTGTCAAGCTGAACCGCCCGTTCAGTTTTCTTTCGAAACAGACGGAACTCGGCCAGTTGAAGCTGACTGTTGCGAAATTTTACCGGATCTCGGGAGGCAGCACCCAGCACAAAGGCGTATCTCCGGATATTTCAATTCCCTCGCTGATCGATACAGCTACAATCGGAGAGGACACCTATACCAGCAGTCTTCCCTGGAGCACAATTTCAAAAACCTTTTACCGACCGGTTTCCGCTATTTCGCAGAATGAAATCGGCAGGCTCAGGCAGAGCTATCAGACCGGGATCATTTCAGACAGGACAAGCAGGGAGTATGTTAGGGATCTCGGCATTCTTAACCGAATCAGAAAAAGAAAAACGGTCTCCCTGAGCGAAGCGGCATTCAAGGCTGAAAATGAAGAGCTGAAGAGAATTGAAAAACGGTGGATGAACGAAGATGACAGCCTGAAGGAAAAAAGTTACTACGATTTCATGCTGAACCGCTCGGCTGACATCATGAACGACCTGATCGGGATAAAAAAATCCGGGCAGGCGGGATCGCCTGCCCGAAGAATGCTGTCGCTGAATTAGGAAACTCCACTAAAGCAGCTTTTTTGCTTCTTCAAGCTGTATTGCTACAGAGTCGAAGGAGCAGCTGCCATGAGTTTTTTTTGCCTTGATGCTCGCTTCGGGTTTAAGGGCAGCGTAAATATCGCTCTCGAACAGCTCCGAAAACGTTTTGTACACGTCCAGGGTGATGCCGGGAAGCGCAGTGCCGGACATGAGGCTGTGAGAGACGATTTTGCCGGTAACCCGGTGAGCGTCCCTGAACGGGAGCTGTTTTTTTACCAGATACTCGGCAATCTCGGTAGCAAGGCTGAGATCATCGGCCGTCAGCTTTGCAAGCCGCTCCTCTTTGAGTGTGGTGTGTTCGAGCAGCTTTCCGAAAATAGAGACGCTCTCGATGGTCGTTTCGGCCGTATCGAAAAGCGGGGGTTTGTCCTCCTGCATATCCCGGTTATAGGAGAGAGGAAGCCCTTTCATGATGGTCAGCATGGTGATGAGACTGCCGTAAACCCTTCCGGTTTTTCCCCGTACCAGTTCCGCAATATCTGCATTTTTTTTCTGCGGCATAAGCGAAGAGCCGGTGGCAAAGGCGTCGCTGATTTCAAGGTAGCCGAACTCGTAGGAGCTCCAGAGAATCAGATCTTCGGCAAATCTTGACAGGTGCATCATCACCATCGAACAGACGGAAATAAACTCGATAACGGTGTCACGGTCACTCACGGCATCGATGCTGTTGGAGAACACTCCGTCGAAATCAAGCAACTCCGCGCTTCTTGCGGGGTTGAGCGGAAGGGTGCTTCCGGCAAACGCCGCCGCACCGAGCGGAGAGATGTTGACCCGCTTGAGAAGATCGGTCAGCCGGTCGCGGTCGCGCCGGAACATGTTGAAATAGGCGAGGTAGTAATGGCCGGCCGATATGGGCTGTGCCCGCTGCAGATGGGTGTAACCGAAAATGATCGTCTCCCTGTAGGTTTCAGCCTTCGAAACGAGGGTTTTCTGCAGTCCCTGCAGTGCCTTACCAAGCGTGCCAATCTGCCGGCGAAGATAGAGGCGGGTATCGGTGGCAACCTGATCGTTCCGGCTTCTTCCGGAGTGTATTTTTCCTGCTGCGGCACCGATTTTTTCTTTCAGGCGATTTTCGATCACCGTATGAATGTCCTCGTCTTCCCAGTGAGGCACGAGATCGCCAGCTTCAAGTTCCGCTCCGATTTCCTCCAGGCCGCGAATAATCTGCCCTGACTCCTCTTCGGATATTATTCCCTCTTCGGCCAGCATGGTGACGTGGGCTGTCGAGCCCTCTATATCCTCCCTGAAAAGAGCTTTATCGACATGCACCGATGAAGAGAATCGGAGCGCGTCACGGTCGAACGGCTCGGAAAACCGGCTCTGCCAGAGAAGTTCTTTCTTGTTGCTCATGAAAAACGTTGTGTTGTTAGCAAGAGATATCAATGCAATACGGAGGGGTTGCAAACGGCTCGACGCTCCTGAGAGGTATCCGCAGGGAAATTACCGTCAGGAGCGTAACCGTTGCGATTACAGACCGGGATTGACTTCGCTGAAGGTTTTCATGCCAAGCCCGTACAGGTGAATAAACCCTGCCGCAGCCTTGTGGTTGAAGGTGTCCGATTCGGTGTAGGTTGCCAGTTCCTCGTTGTAGAGCGAGTTGGGCGAGTTCCTGCCGAGCAGCGAGACGCCTCCTTTGTAGAGTTTAAGGCGCACAAGACCGGTTACCGGTTTCTGGGTTTCGTCAACGAAGGCGTCAAGGGCCTTGCGCATCGGGGAGAACCAGGTGCCGTTATAAATTATGTTGGCGTAGTCCTGGCTGATGTTCTTCTTGTACTGGAATACGGTTTTTTCAAGCGTCAGACGTTCAAGTTCCCTGTGCGCGAAGTGCAGGATGGTTGCTGCCGGTGCCTCATAAATTTCACGCGACTTGATGCCGACGACGCGGTTTTCGATCATGTCGAGACGACCGATACCGTTGGCTGCGCCGATCTCGTTGAGTTTCTGGATCATGTCGAGTCCGCTCATGCGCTCGCCGTCGAGATCTACCGGTATGCCTTCCACAAATTCGATCTCCACCGCTGACGGAGTATCGGGCGCATTTTCCGGAGAGGTGGTGATCTGGTAGGCATCCTCGGGAGGTGTCACCATGGGATCTTCGAGCACGCCGCATTCGATGCTGATGCCCCAGATGTTCTCGTCTATGGAGTATGGGCTTTTCTTTGTAGCCGATACCGGAATGTTATGTTCAAGAGCGTAGGCGATCTCTGCCTCGCGCGAAGTGAACTCCCATTCGCGCAACGGAGCGAGAATTTTCAGGTGAGGAGCGAGAGCGGCAAAGGTAACCTCGAAACGAACCTGATCATTGCCTTTTCCCGTACAGCCGTGGGCGAGCATGGTGCAGTCCTCTTCGATCGCCACATCGACAAGAGCTTTGGCAAGCAGCGGACGTCCGAGAGCCGTGGCAAGGGGATAGACATCCTCATACAGTGCGCCGGCCTTCAGTGCCCTCCAGATATACTCTTCAACGAAGGTTTTGCGGAGATCGACAAACCTGAAAGCCGAGGCCCCCGTCGAATATGCTTTTGATTCGAGGTTTTCGATCTCTTTCTGCTGACCGAGGTTACCGGTAACGGCAACAATTTCGGCGTCATATTTGTCTTTGAGCCATTTGATCATCACGGAGGTATCGAGGCCTCCGGAATAGGCAAGTGCAATTTTTTCCTTACTCATGCGTTACGTGATTGATTGTCAGTTTTTGGAAAGATTTTCTTGAATATAGGATATCACCTGTGAAATCTGCGCTACGGAAACGGGAATAACAAGCACGGTATCATCGCCTGCAATGGTACCGAGAATCTGCGAATTTTTCAGCTGGTCGAGAAAAGAACCCACGCCGTGCGCTCTTCCCGGAAGGGTTTTAATGATGATGACGGCTTCATTGGACTGAATGGAAAGCACCTCGACCTCTACAAGTCCCTTGATGATATTGCCTGGATTTTCTTCCGGCAGAGCAAGACGGTATCCGTTCAGACCTTTGGAACGGATGATGCCAAGCTCCGAGCAGTCTCTCGACAGTGTGGCCTGAGCCACTCTGATACCGGCCTCTTCAAGCAGTCGAATGAGATCGTGCTGATTGCCGACCTCATGGAGATGCAGCATCTCTCTTATTTTCGACTGCCGTACCTGTTTGTTCATCCGATCAGGCCTTTATGTTTTTAGCCGCATTGAGAAGCCGGTGAGTGAGATGAAACTTCCGGTACTCCTCATGATTGAGCAGCTTGACAAGCAGGGCTTTCTGGACATGCAGCCGGTTTTCCGCCTCGTCGAGAATAACCGACTGCGGTCCGTCCATGACCTCTGCGGTGATTTCCTGACCGCGGTGTGCCGGCATGCAGTGCATGACAACTGCCGAGGGTTTTGCCAGACGAAGCAGGTCGCTGTTGATCTGGAAAGGGGAAAAAATTCTCAGCCGCTCCTCGAACTCATCCTCCTGACCCATGCTTGTCCATACGTCGGTATAGAGCGCATCCGCTCCGGCAGCGGCTTCAGCGGGATCGTGAAGCACCTCGATTTTACTTACTCCTGATGCACGTGCTGCTTCGAGCAGTCCGCTGTCCGGCGTATAACCTTCAGGACAGGCAAGCACAAAATGGAAGGGAAGTATGCCGGCAAGCTCGATCCATGAGTTGGCGACGTTGTTGCCGTCTCCGACAAAAACCACCTTGATGCCGTCGTGCCACAACCCTCTTTCGTAAAGGGTAAAGGCATCGGCCAGTACCTGACAGGGATGCGAAAGGTCGGTCAGGGCGTTGATAACCGGAATCGTGGCGTTTGCCGCAAGTCCTTCGATGATGCTGTGCTCGTGCAGACGGGCGACAATGGCGTCGTTATAGCGGGAAAGCAGACGCGCGATATCCTCAACGGACTCTCTCGATCCCACCCCTATCGATTTGCCTTCGAGACTGATTGCGTATCCCCCGAGTTCATGAATGCCAAGTTCAAAGGAAACCCTCGTGCGCAGTGAGGGTTTGCTGAATATCATGGCAACCGTCCTGTCTTTAAGCGGCAGAAATGGCGCATCTGCCTGCGGGGCCTTCCTTTTCTGCTTGATATGCAGGGAATACTCGAAAAGTTCAATGATTTTAGCGGCATCGAGCCTGGAAAAACCAAGGAAGTCGCGTTTTCCGGAATGCGCCTGTTTCAGAGCCTGTTCCATAAGGGGTTATCTGTTTTCTTGTTGATCGTTATCCTGTTCGGCAATAAACTGGGTGCCGATACCCTCATGCGTAAAGATTTCAAGAAGAAGCGAGTGGGTGAACTTGCCGTCGATCAGATGAATTTTTCTGACGCCGCCATCCAGCGTCTTGAATGCCGAAAGCACTTTCGGAATCATGCCGCCGGAAATAATTCCCTGTTCGATAAAATCCGCAGCTTCCGCCTTGCAGATGGTTTTCAGAATCCGCTCACCAACCTGTATTCCTTCGACATCGCTGACATAGATCAGTTTTTCTGCCTTGAGAGCGATAGCAATACTGCTTGCCGCATCGTCGGCGTTGATATTGTAGATGTTGCCGTTATGATCGTAACCGACCGGAGCGATTACAGGAATGAGCCCTGCGCGGCAGAGCAGATCGATGTAGTCGGTATTGATCGACTCGACGTCGCCGACGAGACCGAGTTTTTCGGCATTCGGACCGGGGACGGCCTTTATGGTATCGGCATCGAGCCCGGTAACGCCGACTGCCTTGCCCCCATGTTCGCTCAGAAGCCGCACAATATCCTGATTTACCTTGCCGGCAAGGGTCATCTGCACAACGGTTATCATGTCGTTATCGGTAACGCGCTTGCCATGCACAAACTGCGAGACGAGCCCAAGCTTTTCGGCCGTGCGGGTGATGGCATCGCCTCCGCCATGCACCAGCACCACATTGATGCCTACTTTTCTGAGGAGGGTGACATTCTGGGCGAAACTGTTTTTAAGTAACTCATCTTTCATGGCGGAACCGCCATACTTGATGACAAATGTTTTCCCCTCGAATTTGCGGATGTAGGGCAGGGCCTCGATGAGCACCTGGCCGATAGCCGCTTCCGGAGCCTTTCTTGAGGAAGATGTGAATTCGCTGCACAAAGGATTCATTCTCGATATAGGATATTGCTGTTTCGGGTTTCAGGAGTACTTTCAGCTCCTGTAGCTTCCATTGATTTCAATATACTCTTTACTCAGATCGCAGGTCCATACTGATGCATGCCCGGATCCACCGCCAAGACGCACAGTCATGATATAGGACGGTTTTTTCAGGATGATGGCCGCATCTTCTTCGGAAAAATCAGCCAAGAATCCAGGCTTGAGCACGGGCAGATCGTCAAAAAGGATCTCTACCTCCTCCTGCCTGAAAAAAGCTCCCGATCTGCCGGCGGCAGCTATGATTCTGCCCCAGTTGGCATCCTCGCCGTGGAGGGCGGTTTTAACGAGCGGCGAGTTGGCTATGGTTTTTGCCGCCAGTTCGGCCTCTTCGTCCGAGACGGCACCCTCGACACGAATACCGACAAGCTTGGTCGCACCTTCACCGTCGATGACAATGAGCTTTGCGAGAAAGGTCATGAGCAGCTCCAGCGCTTCGGCAAAAATAGCGGCATCCTGACTCTGTTTCTGAATGCAGGGCCCTTTTCCGCCAGCAAGAATCGACACCATATCGTTGGTGCTTGTATCGCCATCAACGGTGATGGAGTTGAAACTGTTTCTGTTCGCTTTTCGGAGCATCTCCTGCAGCAGCGCTGGTTCGATCGACGCGTCGGTGGCAAGAAAAGAGAGCATGGTGGCCATGTTCGGGCAAATCATGCCCGATCCTTTGGCGATACCGCTCAATCTTGCCGTGCCGCCCGAAAGTCGCACATCGAGCGCGAAAAACTTGGGAAAGGTGTCGGTGGTCATGATCGCTTCGGCCGCATCGAGGCATGATACCTGTTGCAGGGCTGAGGGCAGTTCCGGCATGGCATCGAGAATTTTCCGCATGGGCAGAAACTGGCCGATCACTCCGGTTGACGCCACCAGCACATCTTCAGGGGCCAACCCTAACAGCCTTGCGCTCTCTTCCGCCATTGCCGAAGCATCCAGGAGCCCCTGCTGCCCGGTTGCCGCGTTGGCGTTTCCGCTGTTGCAGACGACCGCCCGCATGATGCCATTACGCTCCCTGAGATGCTTTTTCGAGAGCATTACCGGAGCGGCACAACAGAGGTTGGTGGTGAAAACGGCCGCAGCCGATGCCGGTCGCTCCGAGAGCAGGAGCATGAGATCTTTTTTATTGTATTTGATAGCCGCTGAAATTCCGGCGGATTGAAATCCATCCGGCCAGAATCCGGCATCCTCCGTTCCGGATGAAAGCAGGGGAGTCACCGTTTGAGGCCAGATGGTCGAAGCGGCCAGTTCCCTTGTTGTATCGAGCGCTTTCTGAAGATTAATGATCACGATATGATTGCGGTTGTTAAATATCAGAGTAATCCAAGCGTTTCATCCATTCCGAGCATGATGTTCATGTTCTGCACAGCCTGGCCCGCAGCTCCTTTCAGGAGATTGTCGATAGCGCTGACGATGACCAGACGGCCGTTTTCCGGGCCATAAGCGATATGAATATCACAGAAATTGGTCATGGCTACATGACGAACCTCCGTCATACTGCTGCGTACGCGCACAAAGGGAGCTGCTGCATAAAAGCTCCGGTAGAGTTCCTGTATGGCATTCGTTTCAACCGGGCCCTGAAGCGAAACGGTGAGCATGGAATAAATCCCTCTGGTAAAGGGGCCTATCACCGGAGTAAAGGTAAAATCAAATGATGGTAGGGATGCTGACGAACCGAGAGCCTGCATGATTTCAGGCGTATGCTGATGCTGACAGACCTTGTATGCCCGCATATTTTCACTCATTTCGGAAAATGAGAGTTCGGTTTTGCTTGTGCGTCCGGCGCCTGAAATGCCTGAAACCGAGGTACAGCTGACAGTTCTGACGCTGAAAGAGTTATCCGGTCCGAGAAAGAGCGGAGCGAGGGCAAGAATGATACTCGTCGCGTAACACCCCGGATTGCTCACTGCCCGCGAACGGGCGATTTCATCCCTGAACAGTTCAGGCATGGCATAGGTCATACAGGCATCGACCGGTTTTGACTGCCTGTAATAGGTTTCGTGCTCATCGATATTTTTCAGCCTGAAATCTCCCGAAAGATCGATGACGGTTCTGCCCGACCGCACAAGCCCAGGCACAATATTCAGGGCTTCGCCATGCGGAAGCGCAAGAAAACAGATATCGCTTGTGCTCTCGCCTTCATACCGCCGCAACTCCATATCGCAGGAGATCGAAGGGTAGAGATCGGAAAACCGCTTTCCGGCCTGTGAAAAAGCGTAAAGCGTTTCAAGCCTGACGGATGGATGGCGGAGCAGCAGCCGCACAAGCTCAGCGCCCGAATAACCGGATGCTCCGATAACGGAAGCCGAATACTGCTTCCAGGTGGCGGGTGAGATGTCTGAATGCGCCATAAACTTCTTTTGCCAATGAATGAATAAAGTACCTTTACTGTGCCTGAAACCTGCGATGATATTCTATTTACGCGATATAATGAAATAGTTGTAAGAAAAAAAACAGGATGCCATCCATGAATATCCATTCACACGATGAATATATATTCAATAAAGTGAATATATTACACTTTTCGTACGAATTTTCAAGAGTCTTCCCGAGATTTTTCCCATTCCGTAACCTGATGCGGCTTTTTTGTGAATTACTTTTTCATCTGCAATTCTCGCTCCGGATTGCTATCATATAATCATGATGATACTCATCCGCGATAAACCGCTGGCCGGAAACCCCGGAAAAACAGAAGCCCGGAACAAGTTCATGCCGGTAGTACGAAGAGTCTCTCTGCTGTTGCTCATTCTGGCAGGGGGGTGCGTTCGAAATACCGGAACCATCGAAGAGCACCGTTCAGCTACCTCAGGAAAGCTCCATGTGACTGTTGACAAGCCTCTTGACGCTGCGGTGAGGGCCCAGGCAGGAATTTTCAGGGCACACTACCCGGAAGCATCCTTTACCGTGGAACCCGATATCTCGGGAAAAACTCTGCTTGCGCTCTTGAAAGGCGAAGCCGACGCTGTTCTTATAAACGGTTCTACGACACCGGTCGAAGACTCCCTGCTGGCTGATCCGAAACGTCCCGGCAGGAAAGAGGCGGTTGCCCGCGATGCCATAATCTGCATTGTCAATCGGAACTGCCCGGCAGATTCGATCACCGTTGACAGACTTGAAACCATGCTTTCCGGACCAAACCATGGCGCATTGCCGATTGTGCCCTGGATATCGCGAAACGATTACCGTCTGCTCGCAACACTGCGGCATATTCTCAAGACCTCCGGAAAACCGCTGCACGCCATGCAGACAGATTCTGATTCACTGCTTGCGGTCAAGGTCTCAACGGATCCACGTGCAGCAGGGATCCTTTATCTTTCCGCACTGAAAACCCTCTCCCTTCCGGAAAATATAGGGAATCGGATACGTATCCTTCCGGCCGGAACGGGGAAGCCCGCGTCAAGAACCATCCTCCCTTCGGAACAGGCACTTTTTGACGGCTCCTATCCCCTCGCTACTGTGGTTTACTATATCTATCTTCCAGGCGATCCGCTGGCAGCCGGATTTGGATCATGGCTTTCAAAGGAGGGACAGAAAGGTTTTGAAAGGAGTTATCTCGCACCCTTCCGCCAGATGCCGAGAACAATTATTCTTAAATAACCGCATGAGTTGCGAGATATCGACTAATAAGCCGGTTCACCTGAAACGGATAACACTGGCCGGAGCGCTTTTTCTGCTGCTGCTGGCTGCCGTCATAAGCGCATTCATGCTTTACAGGAATGCGCTTGTCAGTGACATGCAGCGCAAACAGGCGCTCTATCTCGATCTTGTGGAGTTGAGGGGAAAGGTGGCCGGTTTCGAAAAAAGCCGTGAAATTACAAGCATGGATGAATCCGCGACAATCAAGGTTATGCAGTTCATGCTCGATGAGGTTCTTGAAAGCGCCGCCGCCGCCGGCAAACCGGATATTCCGGGAGTACTGCTCCGTAAACGGAACGATCGAGGCTACTTTTCGTCGGCCAATCGTGAAGTTTTTCTGCTTGCGCTCGACAGCAGTACCCGAAAGGCAGAAACGGAACTGCGGATAGCGCTCGATGCCTGCATCCGAATCAGCAATATTTTCGTCATGACGGTGTCATTTTTGTTTGTTGCGCTTCTTTTCGCCTCGTGGAGGCGTTTCTACATCAATTATTCCATGACCCTGATACCGCTTTCGCGTCTTGCACAAAAAATCGGCATGATCAACAAAAATATTCCTGAAAGCATTCATGATACAGCTGAAGAGATCAGAAACGATCTTGCTGCAGCTCAGCAATCCTGGGAAATATCGCGTATTACCGATACCATAGCGGATTTCTGCAAGGATATCGAAGCAAAAAACAAAAAGCTTGACGAACTCTATATTCGGGATGAGAAAACCAACCTGTATAATTACCGGCATTTCAAGGAACATCTCATTATGGAAATCGAGAGATCGAAACGGCTTGACGACAAAGTCTCTATGGCTATGATCGATATCGATCACTTCAAGCGCTATAACGACGAGAACGGTCATGTCGCCGGAGATCATGTGCTCGAGCAGCTTGCCGGAATTATCGGAAACACCTGCCGGACATCCGATATGCCCTCAAGGTTCGGCGGAGAGGAGTTCGCTGTGCTCTTTCCCCGAACGGGAATCGATACCGCCATGCAGATTTCCGACCGCCTGCGCATGATAATCAGTGCCGAGCCTGTCGATCATGAAAAAAAGCAGCCGAGCGGACGTCTGACGGTCAGTATCGGCATAGCGACGTTTCCTGATGATGCCCAGGACTGGTACACCCTTGTCAACAATGCCGACCGGGCACTCTATCACGCAAAATCCGCCGGACGAAACAGGGTTACAGCGTTTTCGACCATCAAAAGCAAAGAGGACAACCCATGAATCCGGTGTTATATATCGCCCGACGGTTTGCATTCAGAGAGCGTACCGGTTCAAAACCAGCGTTTATCGTACTGGCCTCGGTTATCGGCATTGCCGTCGGAACAGCCGCACTCATTCTTACGCTTTCCATTGTCAAGGGATTTGCCGGAAGCGTCGAAAACAAGCTTATCAGCTTCACCTCGCACATACAGGTACGGCAATCGGACGAGGAGTATTTTTCTGAAAGCCGCTACGTTCAGCGCCGGATTTCCGGAAGCAGCGGCATTGCCTCGGCGGCACCCTTTCTTGAAAAAAGTTTTATCGTGCGCAGCCGTCCGGCAAAAAACGGAAGCCGTTCACCCGTTAAGCCTGTATTACTCAAGGGAATTTCTGCCGATGAACGGAAAATATTTCTTAAACGATATCTGGTGGATGAAAAAAAGGAGACGGATCCCCCGGTAAACACCATTTCCCTCTATCTCGGCAAAACTCTTGCGGAACAGCTGCAGGTTAAAACCGGACAAAAAATCCTGCTTGCCGGACTTGACCGGTCGACAAAAGAGGGGATCCTCGACGGCAATCAGGATATTATCGATCTGCTCTCTTCTCTCGATCTTGAAACCGGAACGATAAAGGGCATCTATGACACCGGATTGCAGGAAGGTTTTGACGATATGGTTATTATTGGGGACATCGATGAGATGCAGCAGCGGTTTCATCCCGGTCTCATAAGCGGATACGATATTCAGGTTCAGGATCTGCAGCGGCTCGATGCCATTTCACGCAATCTCGCCGACAAGCTCGGGTTTCCGTTTTACACCTTCACCGTTTTTGAGCGTTATGCCAACCTGTTCGAGTGGCTGAAGCTGCAAAAAAACATCTCTCCGCTGCTGATCATCACAATTTCGGTGGTTGCGGTTTTCAATATCATCTCAACCCTGCTGGTACTCGTTATCGAAAAAACCAGAGAGATCGGCATGCTGATCGCTCTCGGGCTTGAACCGGCAAAAGTAAGTCTGATTTTTTTAGGGCAGTCCCTGCTCATTTCACTTGCAGGCGTCGCTGCCGGATCGACCCTCGCGCTATCGCTCTCCCTGTTCGAACAGCGTTTTCATCTGATAACGCTCCCGGAGAAAAGCTACTTTATCAAGTACGTTCCGCTTCTTATCGACCCGATGGACTATCTTGCCGTATCGGTGTCAGTCATCATGCTGACCATGCTTTTCGCATTCATTCCCGCAAAAATTGCCGCTACTCTTAAACCAGGCACAGCGCTGACTACCTGATGATCTAACCACTCTCCTATGAAAACAGCATTTTGGATTGCCCGGAGGTTCAGCTTTGCCCGCAAACGGTTCAGGATCATCAATGTGATCTCGGCCATCAGCCTTGCCGGCATCATCGTCGGGGTGAGTACCCTGCTCATTGTGATGAGTGTTCTTAACGGCTTTCAGAAACTTGCCCTCGATATGTTTACGACTCTCGAAGGACCGGTACAGCTGGTTTCGCATAACGGCGATTCGATAGAGGTTAGCGACAGCCTGCTTGCAACCATCGCTTCGGTAAGGGGAGTTGCATCGGCAGAGCCTTTTGCTGAAGGGGAGGCCATTATGTCCGGAGGAGAAAAAAGCGAACTGGTCATGATAAGAGGGTTGAGCGCAACGGCCCACCGTGAGCTGATGCGTAAAACAGGTACCGTGCAGCCCTATTTCAGCGCGGAAACGGTTTCATCGGGAATATTGCTTGCCGAACGCATGAAACTCTCGCCCTTCCACGAAATCAAACTGTTCAGTCCCGAACTTATCACCCTCGGGCTCGAAATGCTTTCGGAACCGTATATGCTTGCCGCTCTCAAAATACCGGAAACAAAGGTCGCTTCAAGGTTTAGCCTGCAGAAAATCTTTGACGACCGCTACGTTCTCGCGCCAAACGGCTTTGCACGAAACGTGCTGCTTCTGGGTGGCAGCAGCTACAGCGGCATCGATATACGGGCGGAAAATGGGGTGTCCGGCCGGGAGCTGAAGAAACGCCTCGACCGTTGGCTTGTCGCATCGCCTCTCAGGAAAAGCTGCACTCTGAGAACTCTGGAAAGCAAGTACGGGGATATTTTTGCCGTCATGGAACTTGAAAAATGGGCAAGTTTCAGTGTACTGATGCTTGTCGTACTGGTAGCTGCACTCAGCCTGACCGGCTCGCTGGCCATGACCGCAATAGATAAACAGAAGGAACTTTTCTATCTGCGCTGTCTTGGTCTTGAAAAACCGCAGTTCATGGAAATTTTTCTTATTCAGGGCGGAATGACCGGTATAGGCGGCACTGCTGCCGGAACGGCTTTAGCCTGGATTGTCTGCCGGCTTCAGGAGGCTTACGGGCTTGTCGAACTTCCGTCCAAAAGCGCATTCATCATAGAGGCATATCCGGTCAGCATGAAAACAACAGACTTTTTCGCCGTAGGAGCTACCGCCATTGCCCTGAGCTTTCTGGTCAGCCTCTACCCGGCACGGAAAGCTGCGTCGATTGCCGGAAACCACTCGCTTGAAACGAAAACAAACTGAGGAGATCCTATTCCATTTCCAATACAAATATCCAGTTATACAGTCCGCGACAATCCTGAAATTCCTTCCATTAACCAGAGGAAAAGGAGTATCGCTTCGCGGGAGTATCGGTCGGGTACGCCAGGGAGTATCATTCGGTCCGCGAACGATACGCATCTTCCCCTTAACACGTAATACTTGACACCAAGAACTTAGAACCAGGAACTAATTCCCCAATCTTCCCCCGCGAAGCGATACTCCAGCAATGCAAAGCAAGCTATACTCCGCGATGCGACAGCGAGCATACTCCCGTTCGTCCCGCGAACGATACTCCTCATCTCCGCCCACCGCAAACTGCTCACAGCCCACAATCCACATCTTCCCATTCCCTCATCGGGTCAAAATTGCTCCGCGGTTCGTTGCAGACCGGACAGCACCAGAGATGGGGCAGTTCGTCGAATAGCGTTCCAGGCGGTATCCTGCAATCGGGGTCGCCCTCAGCGGGATCGTACAGATAACCGCACTCCCGGCATCTCCAGCAATCGTTCATGATTCAACGTTCTTTTTTTATAAGTCTTCGACAGGTTTTCTCATTACTCTCATCGAAGAGAAAAGGAAACCTGCCCGTTGATAAAACTCCTGCGCGGCACTATTATCCTGATCGGTCAGGAGAGTGATCCGGCCAAATCCCTCCGTTTCGGCATACGAAACGGCATGCCGGAGAAGCAGCGTTCCGATACCTCTGGCTCTCCAGGCAGGATCGACAATCATGTCTTCGAGCAGCGCGACCTTTCTGCCAAGAAAGGTACTGACGGTAAAAAGCAGCATCACCATTCCCTCTACCTTTCCATCGATGTCGCAAACAAACACCCGACCCGTTTCCGGATGATCGACAACGAGTTCCAGACCCCTTTTCTGGGCTTGTGGATCGGGCATAAACTCATGCTCCTGCGCAAAAAGTTCTCCAAGCAGTTCGGCACAACGGACAATATCTCCGGATCCGGCGGTTCTCAGCTCGATATTCGGCATAGGCGGTTATTCTGTTTTCAGAGTGGCACAAATTAACAATTCGAAACAAAGCTTCAAGCTGGAAATCAGAAGCGGAAAAACATGAACTTATCGCTGCGGATCAGGGTTCTATGAAAAAAGGTATTGTTTTCCGCACCCTGTTTACTTGCGGCAACAGAACAGACTCATAATTCAATCATGTCATTTTTCGGAAAAAAACGCGACGTTTTTTCAGTGCGAACCGTCGAACGGGTCGATGCCGCAAGGTATTGCGGTACATGGTATGAAATCGCTGCCGTTCCCCGCAAACGGCAGCGGGATTGTTCGAACACGAAAGCCGAATATACGCTGACGACAGACGGAAAGATCAGCGTAAGAAACTCCTGCGTCAGACATGGAAAAACCGTATCGGTGAAGGCTGTTGCGACTCCTGTTTCCGGGAGTGGAAACGCGTGGCTGAAAGTCCGGTTTTTTAGGCTTTTCAATGCCGATTACAAGGTGATCGAACTCTCTGATGACTATTCATGGGCAGCCGTTTCGAACGGTTCCGGTTCTGCGCTCTGGGTGCTCAGCCGTACGCCCTATATGAGCGGAGATGTTTATGCCCTTATAGAGGAAAAACTGCGTCTCAGACATATCGATACTGCGGGACTGGTAAAAACCGTTCAATAACGGGTATTTCACATTATTTGTGACATATCGGGATTCTCACGATAACAGATAGTAGAGGTGCTCTGTGCAGAAAGGGCAAAAAACCGCTTGTCCGGATTTTTAAAACCCCCTCTTTCCGCTATACTTGTCTCTCGTTTTTTTATACCTCTCAGAAATCAGGTAACCGACTGCGGTAATGGATGCATTCTGGCTTTCGCTCGTCATGATTTTTCTTGCGGAACTTGGCGACAAAACGCAGCTTGTGGCTCTGACGCTGGCCACCTGCTACAATACGAAAAGCGTTCTCTGGGGTATTTTCTGGGCAACCCTTGCCGTACATATTTTTTCTGCCGCCATCGGCTGGTTTCTTGGAGCGAAACTGCCTGCCGACTGGATAGGGTTCATCGCCGGTATCGCCTTTGTCATCTTCGGGTTCTGGACACTGAGAGGAGATCATCTTGACGATGACGAAAAGAGCTGCAAAACAACTATACACCCCTTCTGGCTTGTTTTTACGACATTCTTCATGGCCGAGCTTGGCGATAAAACCATGCTCTCTACCATTACCCTGGCTACCAACAACGCTTTTCTGCCGGTCTGGATCGGTTCGACGATCGGCATGGTGCTCTCCGACGGACTGGCTATCGTAGCAGGAAAAATGCTTGGAAAAAGACTGCCTGAAAAAACCATCCAAACCGGAGCCGCAATCATATTTTTTCTTTTCGGCGCCTTCAGCATGTACCGGGGCGGGTCAGCTTTTCCCATCTCCACCTGGGGAGTCGCCCTTGTGGTGATTACGATTGTCGGCTTTATTTTTTTACGCAAACCGAAAACGAAAGAAGACTCCCGTTAAGGATTACTTTTTGCAGACCCATCCCCTGGCATGTAACCTTGCAACTGTAAAGGGCACCTCTGAAAAACCGTACCTGTTTATTTTTCTATCGTTTCCGCCAGTTCATACCCAGGAACGGATACCGTCGTGAGGCCCTCGGGAGCGGCAATGGTCAACCTCCAGAATGGAAGCCAGCCGAGCCCGACAAAATTCACCGTCACGTCGCCTCGGCGGGGCGCCAGCTCTTCGATTATCAGGTCAGCTTCAGGACGCTCCCACTTTGCTGAAATTTCGTGGACAAGTGCCTGCATTTCCGCTCCGACAGTTTCCTCTTCCTTTTTCAGTTCGGCAATAGTTTCGTGAGACTCCTCGATATCGGCTTTTGCGTTTGAGGTCATCCTTCGACGGGTGATGGCACTCCCGATACCGCGCGTGCTTTTTCTCCCGAGAAAAAAGCCAAGCACGCTTTCGCCAAGCCCGACCAGTTCGCTGGCTTTGCGGCTCTGGTGTTCAGCCTCATCCTGAGCCAGTTCACGTTCCTCGCGCCGGATCTTTTCGCGAATGCGCTCAAGCTGAGGTGCAAACTTCCTTTCAAGCGCATCGACCTGCTGATCGCGTTTTTCCCGCACCACCTGCTGGAGGCGAATGGAAAACTCCCGTTCACTCTCTCCGCTGCGTCGGAAAAGCCCGCTGCCGGGATGCACGGTCAGCTGAAAACGAGAATGAAAGTAGAGCCAGTCGGCAAATGGCCGGCTGAAAGCCGAAAGATTGCGGGAAGTACTGATATTTTCCGGTAGCGATGCAAATGCCGCCGCGCGGTTGTCGGGCACCCCGGAAAGATGTTCCTGCCCTGCGGCAAGCGTTTCGCTCCCTTCCCATGACGCGGTTCCGGACAAGGATGCAGAGGCGACAGCCGCCACTACAAGGCGCAGGTTTTCGTTGATTCCACGCTTTCGGTCGGAAAAAGCCACAGAAGCCGAACCGATGACCGTTGGTTCATAGACCAGTTGCCGGGCACTTACAACAGGCATGCTGCCCGTTTGACGGGCGTAGTTTTCAAGCGCAGCCCGTGCATCGTTCGCAACCGGCACAAAGAACTGCTTTACCGATGGATCAAGACCCGGAGGGGTTGCGGTAAAACCGTATGGAAGATCACTTCCGTCTCCTCCGGCGGCGTCTTTTTTTGCGGACGCCGCTGGAGGCGGCGACACCGCATTTGCGACGGGAGCAGGGGAGTGCGGGGGCTTTCGTTCTGCCTCCGCTTTACGGGGGGCCATGAGTCTTTTGATCTGCGGTCTTGTCATCGGTCCGGAGAGGTAACTCATCGCCCAGCGGGTCTGAAAGATAACCGGGCGGTCTTCGTGAACATTGTGGAGCAGAAAAACCCGGTTGCCGAGCTGGCTGATGATGCTGTCGTAGTCAACGGATCCGCCCGATCCTCCGGCTTCGGCTATTGCGCTCTTCAGCCCTTCGAGCACGCGCTGCTTGTCGCGTTCGGCCTGAAGCTTGCCGATAAACCAGGTTCCGGTATTGGTCAGGCCTTTATAATCGAGATCGACCGGATTCTGGGTTACCAGCACGCAGCCGAGTCCGAATGCGCGGGCCTGCTTGAGCAGCGTGAGAAGAGGACGTTTGGACGACGGCTCTGCAACAGGAGGAAGGTATCCGAAAACCTCGTCGAAGTAGAGCAGCGCCCGAAGACTCGATGTGCCCGATTGTGCACGGGTCCAGGTAAGCAGATTTTCCAGAAGCAGCGTAACGAAAAACATCCGTTCGCTCTCCGAAAGATGGGCCAGATAAAATATGCTGTGACGGGGCTTACCCTCTGCAGTATAGAACATCCGGTCTATATCGAGCGGATCTCCGGAGAGCCAGCTTTGAAAGGAAGGGGAGGCAATGAGGGAGTTGAACGCCATGGCGAGTTCGAAACGTTCTTTTTCGGGATAAAAGGTATTGACGTCGAAAACTCCGACCTGACGCATTGGCGGACTCTGGATGGAGGTGATAAGAGTGGTAAGGTCGAGATCCTCTCCCTTTTTCCAGAAGTGTTCGAAAATGCCGGAGAGCAGAATCGATTCGCGGCTTCTCACCGGATCGGCCTTGATTCCGGCAAGTCCAAGCAGTGCGTTGACGGTTCCGCTGATACGTTCACGGATAGTTTCGGCATGTTCCTCAAAATCGAGTCGGGGAGCGGCAAGACTGCCGAGAATACTGACCGGAATGCCGGCATCGGAACCCGGAGTATATATGGTATAGTCGGCGGACTGGCCAAGCAGCCTTATCCTTTCGGGAGTTATCCCCCAGTCGGCAAGACCGGTTTTCCACTGTTCAGCGGTTGAAGCCGCAAGCGCGTCCGGACTCACTCCCTTGCGCCGGGCATCGTCTTCATTTATCCAGGGCTGAAAGTTTTCCGGCAGCAACTCCGGAAATTGCAAAAGAAGATTGGTCATATCCCCCTTGGGATCGATCAGAATGACCGGAACCCTGTCGAGCGCCGCCTCTTCAAGCAGGCCGATGCAAAGGCCGGTTTTGCCGCTGCCGGTCATACCGACGCAGACTGCGTGGGTTGTCAGATCCCGCGCGTCATAATGGACAGGTTTTTCAAGGCGCTTTGACGAAGCGAGATCATATTCAGCGCCGAGATAAAAGGAGCCGAGTCGTTCTTCCGGTGCCTGCATAAGCTTTATTCTCTTTATATTTCAGGATGAATTGCCTCTTTACCTTTTTTTGAGGTTCCCTTTAATAAACGTCTATTTATCGATCTTTTCAAGATGTACGAGCCGGATGAACCCACCGCTGCTTGAAATAAGAAATCTCTCCTTCACCTATGAAGGCGCATCCTTTCCCGTTTTCGAGCGGCTCGATCTCGTCGTCGGAAGCGGTGAGTTCATTCTGATAAAAGGTACGTCGGGAACCGGAAAATCCACCCTTTTGCGTCTCGTCTGCCGCCTGAACAAGCCGCAGAGCGGTACCATTCTTTTCAGGGGCCGGGATATTACCCTCATACCGCCGGCAGAACTTCGTTCGTCGATAAGTTATGTGGCTCAGGTGCCGCAATTGGTCGATGCGCCGGTCGGAGAGAATCTTCTGCTGCCTTTCGCCTTCAGGGTCAACAGAAAAAAAGCCCTGCCGCGGCATGAAGATCTCCGGGCGATGCTCGACGAGTTCTATCTCGACGGCGTCACCCTTGAACAGTCTGCCCTGAAGCTTTCCGCCGGACAGAAACAGCGTCTGGCGATCATGCGCTCGATTCTTCAGGAACCGGAAATGATGCTGCTCGATGAACCAACATCGGCACTCGATCCGGAAAGCGCGGCGATGGTCTTTTCTATCACGGAACGGCTCAACACATCGAGAAAAATGACCATAATGACCGTTACTCACAGCGATTACCGGCCGGAAACCCTCAAGGGGGTGATGTACCGGCTCGAAAACCGAACCCTTAAGCTCATGCCGGAATGAACCAGATCATCGACATTTCCACCGGAAAACTGCTGCTCGCTTTTGTATTCATCATTGCGGCGCAGGCCAGTTCGCTCTTTTACCATCTCGGGCTTCACCGGGACATTACCATCGGAGCCCTGCGAACCTTCGCGCAGCTCTTTTTGATGGGTTATGTCCTTACCTACATTCTTGGTTCCGATAATTTTCTGCTCACCGTCGCAATATTTGCCGTCATGGTGATTTCAGCTATGTCAATCATAAAGGGCCGGGTGAAGGAAAAGCAGATTGCCTACATTCTGCCTACCTTTCTGACCATGCTCGTCACCTACTTCGCGACTGCGGTTTTTGTTTCCGGCATGATAGTCGGTACCACGCCATGGTGGGAACCGCGATATTTCATTCCGACCGGAGGCATGGTCATCGGAAATTCCATGTCGGCAATCGCCATCGCTCTTGAAAGGCTGTTCGGAGAGTTGCGTCGGCAAAGGGAGGTGGTGGAGATGAAGCTCGCCCTGGGTGCCGACTACCGGGAAGCGAGCAGCGATGTTTTCAGAAACGCGGTCACGGCGGGTATGATTCCTTCCATCAACGCCATGATGGGGGTCGGACTTGTGTTCATTCCCGGCATGATGTCGGGCCAGATACTTTCCGGCACAGACCCTCTTATCGCCATCCGCTACCAGATTGTCGTGATGTTCATGCTGGTGGGCTCGACCGCCGTAACATCACTTATCGTTATGCTGATTATACGCAGGCGTTGTTTCGGCGTCGGGGAGGAACTGCTACTTTCTCCCCGGTGAACTCCCGGCTCCATTTGCCCGCAGCAGCATGATCGCCGCGCCGGCAATCATCATCACGAAGCAGAGCACCTGGCCCATTGAAAAGTTCAGAAACACGAAACCGAGATGCGCATCGGGTTCGCGGAAATATTCGATGAAAAAGCGGACGAACCCGTAACCGAAAAGGTAGAGTCCCGAAAGAAATCCCGGAAACGGAGACTTTTTGCGCAGGGCCCAGAGGATGATAAACATGACGATACCTTCGAAAAACGCTTCGTAGAGCTGCGAAGGGTGACGCAGTTCCACCGTTGGAGCCATGGGAAAGTACATGCCGACAGCCGCGTCGGTAACCCTTCCATAAAGTTCTCCGTTGATGAAATTGCCGAGACGCCCGAATGTATAGCCGAGGGGAAGTGAAGGAATAAAGAGATCGAATGTTTCAAAAAATCCTTTCTTCTGTGAGCGGGAAAAAAACCACATGGCCAGAACCACGCCGATCACGCCCCCGTGATAGGACATCCCGGTAATCCCCGCAAAACTGCAGCCTCCGGATGAGGAGGTCGTCCAGGGGATGAGCGTGCCGAGCGGATCTGCAAAAAACCCGTCGAGTCCGTAGAAAAGAATATATCCCAGCCGTCCGCCGAGCACGACCCCGACCATGGCCCAGGTAAGGGCATCGCCGGCAAACTGGCGGTCGAATGGTTTTTTTTCGGTTTTCAGGCGGTAGAGAGTGAGAAGATAGACTACCGTAAAGGCAATGATATACATCGTTCCATACCACCGAACAGCAAATCCTCCCAATGAAAAAATGACCGGGTTCATTTGGGCAGGCAGGTTCTGCCACCAGAAAAGAAAATCATTCATAAATGCAGATATTCTTGAAGTTTCGTAATATTAACAATTCTAAACTATTGGATTACATTGAAATATAGTTAACTTAAAATCTTGCGCTTTTCTTTGTTTATTTCATTTACCCAAAACATATAAACAAATCTATAGTATGGCTAAGATACTTGAAGGGCCGGCTATGAAGCTATTTAACAAGTGGGGCATTCCTGTGCCAAACTATGTAGTTATCATGGACCCGAACCGGCTTGAACAACTTGGTGAAGCTAATAAATGGCTGAGAGAATCAAAACTTGTTGTCAAAGCTCATGAGGCTATCGGCGGCCGTTTCAAGCTCGGCCTTGTAAAGCTCGGCCTGAATCTTGAAGAGGCGGTAGCTGCCTCACGCGAGATGATCGGTCGCGAGATCGGCACCGCCGTCATCCGTCAGGTCATTGTCGCAGAAATGCTCGAACACGACGAAGAGTACTACCTCTGCATCAACGGCAACCGTGACGGTGCCGAAGTGCTGCTCTCCAACAGGGGAGGTGTCGATATCGAGGAGAACTGGGACACGGTTCGCCGTCTCTTCATTCCTATCGACGAGAACCCCTCTGTTGAACGACTCACGGAATTTGCCGGCGAAGCCGGATTCACCGGTGAAATTGCAGAACGGGTAGGTAAAATCGTATCACGCCTTGTCCTTTGTTTCGACAATGAAGACGCGCAATCAATAGAGATCAATCCGCTCGTCATTCGCAAAAGCGACATGCGCTTTGCCGCACTTGACGCGGTCATGAATGTGGATTACGATGCCCGCTTCCGTCATGCCGACTGGGATTTCAAGCCGGTTTCGGAAATCGGACGTCCCTTCACCGAAGCTGAACTGCAGATCATGGAAATCGACGCCCGTATCAAGGGTTCTGTCAAGTTCGTAGAGGTTCCCGGCGGCGAAATAGCTCTTCTGACGGCAGGCGGCGGCGCCTCGGTATTCTACTCGGATGCCGTTGTGGCCAGAGGTGGCACCATTGCAAACTATGCAGAATATTCCGGAGATCCGTCGGATTGGGCAGTCGAAGCCCTGACGGAAACCGTATGTGCCCTTCCGAACATCAAGCATATCATCGTCGGCGGCGCCATTGCAAACTTCACCGATGTAAAGGCAACCTTCAACGGCATTATCAACGGATTCCGTGAAAGCAAATCGAAAGGCTATCTCGAAAATGTAAAAATCTGGGTCAGACGCGGTGGACCGAATGAAAATCAGGGCCTTGCCGCAATCAGAAAACTGCAGGACGAGGGCTTTGACATCCATGTGTACGACCGCAGTATGCCGATGACCGATATTGTTGACCTTGCACTGAATTCATAAGGCAACGGTATCCTTAACTACCAATTATAAAGGAACTTATAACTTTTTAATCAGGAAAGAATCGTGAGTATATTAGCAAATAGGGATACACAGGTTGTCATCATAGGTGGCGTTGCCGGCCTGAATGCCGCAAGGAGGATGGCCCAGTTTGACTTTCTGATCAACAGGCCGCTCTCTGTAAAGGCATTTGTCTATCCCCCCGAAGAAGGCCAGCAGAAAGAGATCTACCGTGGCGGTGAGCTGAAAAACGTTCCCGTCTATTCGTCACTCGAAGATGCACTGGCTGAAAACCCGGGAATCAATACAGCCCTGATCTATATCGGGGCAAACCGTGCTTACCAGGCCGCAAAGGAAGCGCTTGAAGCAAGCAGCATCAAGCTGGTTTCAATGATTACCGAAGGCGTGCCTGAAAAGGATGCCAAAAGACTGAGAAAACTTGCCATCGAAGCCGGCAAGCTCTTCAACGGTCCCTCCTCGATCGGCATCATGTCGGCAGGGGAGTGCCGTCTCGGCGTCATCGGCGGCGAGTTTAAAAACCTCAAGCTCTGCAACCTTTACCGTTCAGGCTCATTCGGCGTCATCACCAAGTCGGGCGGGCTTTCGAACGAAGCCATGTGGCTCTGCGCACAGAACGGCAACGGCATTACCACGGCTGTGGCTATCGGCGGCGATGCCTATCCCGGTACTGATTTCGTCACCTACCTGGAAATGTTCGAAAAAGACCCTGAAACCAAGGCTGTCGTTATTGTCGGCGAAGTCGGCGGAACTCTCGAAGATGAAGCTGCCGAATGGCTTGCAGCGGAAAAACGCCGTATCCGTCTTGTCGCGACAATCGGCGGAACCTGCCAGGAGGTGCTGCCTCAGGGTATGAAATTCGGCCATGCCGGAGCAAAAGAGGGCAAGAAAGGCGTCGGTTCGGCTCGCGCTAAAATGAACGCACTGCGTGACGCAGGCGCTCTGGTGCCTGACACCTTCGGCGGCCTGTCGAAATGCATCAAGCAGGTTTACGAAGAGCTGCTCGCCGACGGAAGCATCAAACCGGAACCGGAGATCGACGAGGCGTTGCTGCCGGAACTGCCGCTGAAAGTTCAGGAAATCATGAAGCAGGGCGAAGTGATCGTCGAACCGCTCATCCGCACCACCATTTCCGACGACCGCGGCGAAGAGCCCCGTTATGTCGGTTACGCCGCTTCGGAACTCTGCGAGAAGGGCTACGGCATCGAAGATGTCCTCAGCCTGCTCTGGAGCAAGAAGCTCCCTTCACGTGAAGAGTCGGAAATCATCAAACGCATCATCATGATCTCCGCCGACCACGGGCCGGCGGTATCCGGAGCATTCGGAGCCATTATCGGCGCCTGTGCAGGCATCGATCTGCCTCAGGCGGTATCTGCCGGTATGACCATGATCGGACCACGTTTCGGTGGAGCGGTCACCAACGCCGGCAAGTACTTCAAGTATGGCGTCAAGGAGTATCCGAACGACATCGCAGGCTTCCTCTCATGGATGAAGCAGAACGTCGGTCCCGTACCCGGAATCGGCCACCGCGTCAAAAGCGTGAAGAACCCTGACAAGCGGGTGAAATACCTGGTCGACTATGTCAAGAACCACACCTCGCTGCACACGCCTTGTCTCGACTATGCGCTCGAAGTAGAAAAGATCACCACGTCGAAAAAGGACAACCTGATCCTGAACGTTGACGGTACCATCGGCTGTATTCTTGTCGATCTGGACTTCCCGGAACAGTCGCTCAACGGCTTCTTCGTCCTGGCCCGTACCATCGGCATGATCGGCCACTGGATCGATCAGACCACCCAGGGATCGAAGCTGATCAGGCTTTACGACTACCTGATCAACTACGCGGTAAAGGAAGAGCGCGAAGTACCCGTAAAGAAGTAAGGCAACTGGCGACATCTTTACGTTCTGACCATTGAGGCAGTCCCGGAATTTAAAACCGGGACTGCCTTTTTTTTTGCGAGAAGCGATGCTCATCGTTCCGGGAGGTTCTCGCCGAAAAGCGCCGGAAGGAGACCAATAATGGCTGTCGGTATTCCCTGTCAATTTGTTGTATAATATAAATTATGTAAAGCTGATAATATGCAGAGCATTTATAGCTTTACATAATAAGTGTTATTAAACACCTATATTCGCGAATCATCAAGGAAGAAATCGAGCGCATAGATCGTGAGCCGGCGCAGAAATGAAAACATTTGTTAGCTCACGAGACGCAGAATGTCGTGCCAGGTAATGACGATAGACAGCCCGATAAAAAGCATAATGCCGGTAAAGTTGATAACCTGATACGCTCTCGATCCGAGAGGACGGTTACGCAGGGCTTCGATCAGCAACAGCATGAGCTGACCGCCATCGAGTCCGGGAAACGGCATCATGTTCATGATTCCGAGGCTGAGACTGAGAACTCCTGTGAAAAAAAGCAGATCCGGAAGCCCCGCACTCGCCGCCTGTCCGACCATTACGGCAATCCCGAGAGGCCCGGCAAAACTTTCCATGCCTCCCTGACCGGCGAAAAGATGACCAAGCATGGAAAACGTCCCGGCTACCACCATCCAGAGAGCATTTGCGCTCGACTGCATCGCCTGCAGCAACGAACCGCCTTCTTTCCCCATAAAAGCCGGAATAAAAACCAGAAAGGCGAAAACCACGTTGAACAAAGGGCCTCCTACCATAATCGAAGCACGAGAAAAACGTGAAGCACTGAACAGCTTGTGCGCATCTTCGTCTCCGTCAGCCGAAAAACTCACGAAACCTCCAAGCGGCAACAGGCGCAGCGTGAACTCGGTCTCCTTGTGGCGATACAGGGTCGCGATGCGCGGACTGAACGGAAAGCCGACGGAAAACTCATATACCGGGACGCCTGCCTTGCGGGCCGCGAGAAAATGACCGAACTCGTGGACAAGCACCACAAGCGACATGACGATTATAAAAGCAAGTACAGAAACAATCATGCTTATAGAATTTTCATTACATCAGAAATCACTGTTATCTATAGTACAAACATAATACACTTCACCATATTCCCAAACACCTGCGACAAAAGTGTTTCGGATAACCTGACAGTGCTGTTACGATTTCCGGTCATGATTTCGCTGCATCGGAAAATCCTCCGGCATGGGCTATGCCGGCAAGCGAGGCCATATCCGCCCTGCAGGTTACCAGATCCTCCCTGCTGAAATCGCCGAGCCTCCGGTAGCCGCACGCGCGGGCCATAACCTGCATCAAAGCCGTGGTGTTCAACAGGTAATTGCGGAGCCTTTCGGCAGCTTTCCCTATCGCCACCCGCTCCCTGAGAACAGGGTCCTGCGTGGCGATACCCACCGGGCAGTGGTTGTTGCCGCATACCCGCATGGAGAGGCAGCCGATTGCCTGAATGGCGGCATTGCCGATGGCGATGGCATCCGCCCCGAGAGCCAGGGCCTTGAGGTAATCCGTTTCCGTGCGCAGGCCGCCGGTGATGACGAGCGAAACGCTCGCGGCTCCGCACCGGTCGAGATGTGCGCGGGCACGCGCGAGGGCGGGAATGGTGGGTATGCCGGTGTGGTATTTCACGAGATCGGGCGATGCTCCCGTACCTCCGCCACGTCCGTCGAGAATGATGTAATCGGCACCGGCCTCAAGCGCAAAATCGATATCCCGTTCGATATGCTGGGCAGACATTTTGAACCCTATGGGGATGCCTCCGGTCGCCTCGCGGATCTCTTCGGAGAAATCCCTGAAATCCTCCGGGGTGGAGAGATCGGGAAAACGGGAGGGCGAAACCGCTTCCTCATAAGGCAGAAGCCCGCGCGTTTCGGCGATCTCCGGGCTCACTTTCGCTCCAGGCAGAATGCCTCCGATTCCGGTTTTGGCGGCTTGGCCGGCCTTGAAATGAAACGCCTGGCAGCGCTTGACTTTGTCGATATTCCAGCCGAATTTAGCGGGCGCAAGCTCATAGAAATATCGGGAGTTCTCTCTCCTCTCATCCTCCAGCATGCCGCCTTCGCCTGAAGCTATACCGGTTCCGGCCATCTCTGCGCCTTTTGCCAGCGCGATTTTAGCTTCGCGCGACAACGCTCCGAAGCTCATGTCTGTTACGAAAACCGGTATGGACAGCGTAATGGGAATCCGCGCGTTCGGCCCGATAACGACTGTGGTATCAACCGGTTCATCTTCTAAAAAAGGCTGTCTTGAGAGTTGCGCCGTGAGGATCTGGATATCTTTCCACTGCGGAAGATCGATCAGCGGAACTCCCATCGCCGAAACATTGCCATGGGCCGGAAACGTTGACGGCAACGTATCGGCAAGTTTGCGGA
Source organism: Pelodictyon luteolum (assembly GCA_020721225.1). Lineage (GTDB taxonomy): Bacteria > Bacteroidota > Chlorobiia > Chlorobiales > Chlorobiaceae > Chlorobium > Chlorobium luteolum_C. The sequence goes on from DYNE01000020.1 coordinate 31,625, forward strand.
TATACCTGTTGAAAGGCTCCTCCGGCGTATCGTTCGTATCGCCCCAGGCTTGGCCTCTACCGTTTTGCGGATGCCGGGTTGACCAGCTCGCGACTTCGTTTTCATCCACATAGACGGCATTGTCTGCCTTGTCGATCCATGCCGCGAAGCGTTCGAGCTTTTCGTCGTTGTTGTATTCGCTTATTCCGGTATCGAACCGGTAGTCCCAGCCATGCACGCTGCACAGAAGGTTCTTTCCGTCGATAGATCCGTCGGCCATCAGGGCTCCGCGATGATGGCACCGACCGTAAAGTACCGAGACGCTTTCTCCGTAACGGATGACGACAAGGTCAACGTTCAATACCTGCGCATAAGCAGGTTTTTTCTCTTCGAGCTCGCTCCATGTTGCGACCTTTACTTTTTTCGTCGGTAAGCTATTATTCATAGGAACCAGTAGTTATGAAACTTTTTTCAGCCACTTCAGAGCGCCTCGCCAAACAGATACGGAACAACGATACCTTGAACCCAAACGGAATCGGTTTCTTTGCATCATCGCGACTCCCCTGCTGCATATTTCCCGAAATCCCGCAGCTCCCTGAATCTTTTTATAGCGTTATGAACGCAAACGGGCCTTATTGGATAGTTGCGCACCTCTCCCGGAAAAACACTACCAACTGCCGGATGCACCGCCTCCACCCGATGATCCTCCACCTCCCGAAAAACCTGACCCGCCTGAAGACCAGGATGAACCGGAAGTGCCGGAACCGATCGAAAAGCCGCCAATTGAAGTCTGCCCCTTGGTTCGCAGTTCTTTTTGAGCCTTTTTATACCAGTCGGTCTTTCGTATGAACAGTTTTGTAACCGGGAAACCTATCACATAGGCGATAAAACAATAGAACGCAGCACCTGACCCAAGGACAACAATCGGAAAAACCGCCCAGAAGGGAATCAGAAAGAGATATAAAAACCATCCGACACCCGGCGTCAGTATCCCGATGGCAGTAAACAGTCCGATGATTCCGAAAATAAACGCTCCCAGAAGAATACGCTCCTGAATCGAAAGCTCCGGCCCTTCCATTTCAAAGAATTCCGACTTTTCCGTCGAACCGGTTGTAACGCCGGTCTCCTGCAGTTCGCCACCCTCAAGAAGCTTGATCACGGCCCCGGCTCCATCGGCGATACCTCCGTTAAAGTCGCCGTTTTTGAATTTGGGGGTCATAACGTTTTGAACGATCCGCCCCGCCATGGCATCGGTGAGCGTTCCTTCAAGCCCGTAACCCACTTCGATGCGCATCCGCCGGTCGTCGGGAACCACCACGATCAGAACGCCATTATCCCTGCCTTTCTGACCGAGTTTCCATGACTCGAACACCCTGACTGCGTAATCTTCGATGCTCTCACCATCGAGTGTGGCAATCGTCAGAACGGCAATCTGGTTGCCGGTGCGCTTTTCATGTGCCTGCAGGCTGTCCGACAACGACCGGTTGACCTCCGGCGACAAAAGCTGTGCATAGTCCGTAATTCTCCCGGTCAGATAGGGAACATCTGCAGCAAACAGTATCGTACTGATGAACATGATAATCGGGAGCAACAGGAACATCGGTCTTGCCTTCATATTCCTTTCTCCTCGATGATTTCATTTGGCAATTCGTCGTTACAAGCCTCCGGGGAGGCTGTAGTAAGTATTCGGGTGAGACAGTCCAGACCGGCATCGAATGCCTGACCGATCTGTTTACGCTTCAGAAACGGAGTCATTGCCGCGATCATGTTTTGCACATCCGCTTCCCCGAAACGATCATCCACTCCCCTATCAGGCAGAATAACAACCCGACGCTCAAACAGACTCAGCAGCAGCAGAATACCTCTCCTTTTTCGGGTAGCAAACAGCTCCCGGTCCAGAAAGAGCGATTTTGCATATTGCCGCACTTCCGCTTCGGCGCGATAGTCGGATAAAAAACATTTCGCGAATCGTGGTAACATCACGCTCAGGAGCGCCAGCAGAGCGCCACATGAAAGCATGCCCGACACCATGATTCGAGCGGACACATCCGGATACCAGTCGTACAACCGCCAATAGAGCAAAAGAAGGATCAGTCCGGCGCCCGATGCGCCGAGGGCAAACGCTTTCCACGGCAGTTCCGCATAGGAATCGCTTCGCTGAATGACGCTCAGGACGATCTGTGTTCCGGTGCGCCGTTCCGTTTCGGCAACGCGCTCATCCAGACGACAGCGCTCCTGATCCGATAGTATCTGTTTCATTCTGAATTCCCGTATCCGAAGATTGTTATACTCGTCCGCCGATGCGTTTCAGTGCACCTCTATTCCGCACCGGCTCCGATAAAAATACCTGAAACCTTATTGTCTTTGATGGTGAACACGATACCTCCATAGACAGATCCTGCGATGACCGTATCGTCACTGATTCCGACCGCACTGTCTCCGGACGATTGAGCTATCTCCTTGCGATACGCTTCGAGCACCTCCCCCCTGCTGCTCCCGATCCCTATATCCCTTGTTGTCCGGAACCGGCACGGAACCGATATGGATATCGCATCGATTTGCTGCCTGTTGTCTGCGCCTTCAGCATTCATACCCAGTACCATTCCCTGTGCAACGTAACGCCATTCCTGATGCTCCGCACCATCGGCCGCCCAGACGTTGCGTTCCGACTTTTCATCAGGTTTTCCGAGCGCCTGCAACACTTCGTCTGCAGATAATCCAAGTCCCAGAGAGCCGAGTCGTTCAGACTGCATCAGTGCAAAGCCGGCCTCTGCCGGTTCCTGGACTCCACTATCGAGAGATCCTCCATCAATCGGAGCCAGCTCCGTTACGGCATTTTCGCTTCCATGACGGGCTGCTGACTCCGGCTCATGGTTTTGAGACGAACAGGCAGTAACCATACCACTCAACATAATCCATGAAGCAACGGTGAAAATGATTTGTCGCATGGTTGTCGACCGTAAAATTATGAAACCTGAAAAATGCTCTGCTGTTCAACGATTTCGATTTCAAAGGCATCTTTAAAGAAAGGATACCCATCAAACCGTCCAATACCCAACTCTCTTTTCACAACTGCCAGCAAAATATTTGCATCTCAGCATGCTATTATCCAGATTGTTCAAAGTACCCTATCCGTCAGACCGACCATATCCAGTCACCGATGGGCAGTGAAATAGCAAAAACAGAGTTCAGCGAAGAGGATTTCCGGCAATTTCACCAGAATCTGAGAAAGGAAACACGGATTCTGATGGAGTGGTTTTCCTCGGATATCTTCGACAATCACCAGGAGATGTGCGGCTTCGAGCTCGAAGCCTGGCTCGTCGATCAGCATTGCGATCCGACTGCCAGAAACGAGGAGTTCCTCAAGCGGGTCAACAATCCCCTGGTTGTGCCCGAACTGTCAAAATACAACTTCGAACTCAATATTGCACCGCATCCGCTGGATCGCCATCTCCCTGCATTTCTGAACAACGAACTGCAGAAGCTCTGGAATCTCTGCGCCATCAATGCACGCGACATGGGGTGCAATACCCTTCTGACCGGTATTCTGCCGACCTTGCAGGACAGGATGCTGACGCTTAAAAACATCTCATCGCTGAAAAGGTTCCACGCGCTGAATCGCGAGATCCTGCGCTCGATATCCCGTCATCCGCTCAAAATTCACATAGAGGGAAAAAACGATTCGCTGGAGGTCATCCATCATGACGTTATGGCAGAAGCGGCCACGACATCGCTGCAGATCCATTTTCAGGTGCCGATCAGCAGGGCTGCCACCGTCTACAACATCGCCCATGTATTGTCGGCCCCGATGGCCGCGCTCACAGCCAACTCCCCGTTCCTCTTCGGCAGGGAGCTCTGGGATGAGACACGCATTCCCCTGTTCGAGCAGGCCGTGAAAACCCCCGCATTCGTTGATCTCTCCGGAAGAGCGGTTTCTCGCGTCACCTTCGGACGGGATTACGTCCGCAAGTCACTCAAGGAGGTATTCCTTGAAAATCTCGACGGATTTCCGGTACTCCTGCCGGTCACTTTCGACGAAAATTTCAGCCGGCTCAACCATCTTCGGCTGCACAACGGAACCATCTGGCGCTGGAACCGTCCCCTGATAGGATTCGGTGAGGATGGTCGCCCTCATCTGCGGATCGAACATCGCGTCCCCCCTGCGGGGCCATCGATTCCGGACATCGTAGCCAATATCCTCTTTTTTTATGGCGCGATACTGCATCTTCAGCCCGAAGTTCCGCAGGCTGCGATATCGTTCGAACAGGCCCGCACGAACTTTTACGCCGCTGCACGCATCGGGCTTGAGGCCATGCTCACCTGGACATCAGGAAACCCCGTGCCGGTGGATACGCTTCTGCTGCAACAGCTGATCCCCGGAGCCATGCAGGCTCTCGGCGAACGGGGAATCGAGAGGCACGACCTGCAATTCTACCTTGGCGATATTCTCACAAAACGCGTAGCGACCCGCCGAAACGGTGCATGGTGGCAAAAAACCTTTATCAGGAAGCACGGCCCCGATTTCAGCGCTATGACCCGGGCATACCTCGAAAACCAGAAAAAAAACATTCCCGTACACGAATGGAGCATCTGAACCACATGCATCCGCCTGATCTGCACCTCTTCGATCGATTGCCCGACGGGTTCACCGGAATCGGTACCGAAAAACTCGACTCGATTCTCCCGGGCCCTTCGCTCATCCGTATCGAGGGCGAAAATGGGTCGCCACTCTTCGTTTCGATCCTGCTGCACGGCAACGAAACCACAGGGTTTACAGCCATGCAGCAACTCCTCGCCGAATACGGCGCTCCCCACTGCGCGCTGCCGAGACCGTTGCTGCTGTTTGTCGGCAACGTCGCCGCTGCCGTACGGGGCGTGAGGAAACTCGAAGGTCAGGCCGATTACAATCGTATCTGGCAGGGGGAACGATATCCGGAACACCTGCTGGCACGGCATGTTCTGGCAGAAATCGTCAAGGCGGCTCCGATTGCCGGTATCGACCTGCACAACAACACCGGAAAAAATCCGCACTATGGATGCGTCAACCGGCTCGACCACAGCTCCCTCTCACTCGCCCGGCGGTTCAGCAAAACCATCGTCTGGTTTACGGAACCGCACGAAGTCCTTGCTGTCGCGCTCTCCGCGATTTGCCCGGCGGTTACACTTGAGTGCGGAGTGTCAGGCGATGCGGCAGGGACAAAGCATGTCGAAAATTATCTCCGGCATTGCCTTGAACTGCCTGAGGAGAGCCTTTTCACTCCACCGGCCAACCACCATAACGATCTCTTTCATACCACAGCAAGGATGCTCCTCTCTGAAGGAATCCGGCCCGGATTCGGCCGGTGCTCTGATGAAACGGATGTCTGTTTTCGTGAGGACCTCGAAACGCTCAATTTCGAAAGGGTGCCGGAAGGAACGGAACTGGGGCTTTACCGCAACGGCGTTCCCCCGATCATGGTCATCGACAACCTCAACCGCAACGTCACCGACCGCTACCTCCTTTTCAGCGAGAACCGTATTCTCACCAGGGTGCCGGTTGTACCGTCTATGTTCACCAGTGATGTGAAGGTTATTATGCAGGATTGCCTCGGCTATATCATGGAGCCTTACGAAGCGAAATGGGAAAAAATGTGATCGGAAAACAAGAATAAGCCAAAAACGGAAAATAAGAATCACCCAGGGTTAGCGTAAAAAACACCCATAGCTCGTAGTTTGAAGGTGCCAACCAAATCAAACTCCAGAGCTATAAGGACATGTCGATAACTCCCGAATGCATCTCCTCTGGATCACGTGGGGAAACATATCAAATACAATGACAAGAGTCGCCCTCTAAAAAATAGCTGAACACCCATTTTTACTGACTAACCAGGGCGTCATGGAAACTCCACATGCGCGATACATTCGCCCGAAGGATTGAAGAGAAAAGATTCTCTCCTTGTAACATGGAAAGCAACACCTGACAATTGCCCTCTGGAATAGAGTTTATTCCCCTCCTTGCATTGCTCATCAACACAGTAAAAAGTGGCAATTCTTGGATAATCCGGAGCTGAAAACAGGCGTATTGAAAGCAAATGTCCGTCATCTCTATAAAACATAGTTTTCTCCTGATTTCCTTTATCATTGACTATTGATACGACATATGCAATAGGAGGAACCGGGTTTAAGGTGACATAACGATTACTAACCATTGCCCGGCCATTTATTAATGCCTGCATGTTATCCTCATAATCAGGATCGACCCTGGGATACTGAGATACATCTATCGTGTAGCTGATATTTCGAAAGGCATTCTCTCTGGCAGTTTCTTCTGTCCACATTGAATCACCAAATAACAATGCCGGATACAGCAGTATCACAAGACTTTGTATAAGCATTAATCTTTTCATCAATTGATATTCTAAAGTTTCGAAAAAAAGCGATATACATTACAGACTTTATATAAACTCAAAGCATGCCCGTCAATATGCATAATCCGGAAAAACGGATACATCAGCAGCACTGCACCTATCGATTACCCGATCACCTTGCCCCAGCGACAAACTGTACCACAATATTTTCAGACTTACGACACTATCAATAACAGAAACTGTATCAAACAAGAAAAATATCGATCAATTCACACGTTTAAATATCTCAAGAAATTCAGAAATCTTCTCATGTTCATCTTTTGACAATGCATTTCCGTTAGCCAAAGCATGCTCATAAATTCTGAATACCATATGAATCATAAACTCTGCTTCAACAACCTTTCCTTGCTTCAACAATGTTGCCGAAAGATCCAGATAATCATAACCCATATTCAAGTTTTTTGTTCCAGACGTTTTTTTATCGATACGGAGAGCCTGCCGAAAATACTTCTCGGCCTCATTATATTGCCCTTTATTTTTATACCATTTTCCAAGATAAGCTGAATCTGCTGCGATTAAAGGATGATCAGAACCTAAGGTTTTTTGCCTGATCTCCAGTGACCTCAGGAGCATTGACATTCCCTCTTCATATTTTCCCTGTTTACATAATAAATCTCCACAACTGCCGATACAGGTTGCAAAATCAGGATGATCCTGGCCATTTTTCTTTTCTAAAATTGCAAGCGCTCGTTTATAAAGCAATTCCGACTCAGAAAACTTCTCTTGTTCTTCAAGCAAAATGGCCATATTGTGCAAACTTTCCGCTACATCCTGATGTTCGGGACCAAGTAACGTTTCTCTACTCGCAAGTGACTTCCGATAGAGAATTTCCGCTTCGCCCGTATTTCCTCGATTTTGCAACACCAGAGCCAGATCGTTTTGACTCAATGCCACATCCCTGTGCACCAGACCGAAAAATTTTTCCCTGATGGCAAGAGCTCTGCGTAAAAAAGATTCAGCATCGGCCATTCTGTTCTGATTATAATACAGAAGTCCAAGATTATTCAGACTCTCAGCAACATCCGGATGCTCGGAACCAAGCTGTTTTTCGCGAATCGAAAGAGCTCGGCGATGAACCGATTCAGCTTCAATAAAGTTACCCTGTTTGCGTAATAACTCCCCTAAACCATTCAGACTCTTTGCAACATACGGATGATCATTGCCATAGATCTGCTCTCTTATCTCAAGAGCTCTCAGATACAATGGCTTAGCTTCAGCATAGTTACCTGATACCCTCAAAACATCTGCCAAATCACTCAGACTTTCAGCAACATCACCAGATGTAGATCCGGATAGGCTCTCTCTGATCTTCAGCGACTTACGGTAGAGTTGTACTGCTTTCCGATGCTCTCCCCTTTCTACATGCGATTTTGCCATGACATGCAGATTCGAAGCATTTTCCAGCTCCCTTTTTGAATCAGCCCATACCTGATTCATCATAAACATCATCGATACATAAAGCAGAACAAAACAAACTGGCAGATACGTCAATTTTTTCATAGTCATTGTGGGGGTATCAGGAGTATTTCGAATCATATAAGGGCTCCTCGAAAAAGTGTCGTGAACGCCCTGACTGCAAGACGGACGGAGTCCCGATAAATCGGGATAAACTACAAAACCGGAGTTCCGACAAGTCGGGGCAACGCAGCAATCCGGGGGCTGAACAACTTTTTCAAAATGCCCATAATGTGGAAATCGGCGATCAAGACCGCTTTGAACAATTGATTCCCTGATGGCTGCCAGAAGTTGACCTCTTCGATGAATGGCTGACTCCGGAGGAGTTGAAACCAGTCATGATCTGTGACCCCGAGAAATGCCTTCATATCCGACACGATACTTTTGAACTGCAAGGCGAAAACAGAAAACCGTCATTATTTTTATCATGATGAACTTGATCAGCATGGGGTGATCAAAGCTTGTAGCGTCAAGCGACACGCATAAATATTGCTATATTTACTAAACAGATACAACAAAAACAAGCAACTATTTTATATCGGACTGTACTGTTTTCTGCACTTTGATGGCTTTATCTTAGAGTTCTTAAGGGAACCTCTATAAATTCTGATTTCCGAAAACGAGTCGACGAGAATA
>DYNE01000021.1 GCA_020721225.1 Pelodictyon luteolum
AAGGCACGACAGGTCGGCATCTCAGGTTGGCTTCGCCTATGGCAGGCTCACTTTTGGTTCGAGATGCCTCTCTTTTGCGGTCTCATGAATTATTCAGGATGTATCGCCACATCACAAACGCACGTTGGTTCATAACCCGACACACTCCGGGATAAAGGGATATCTAACTGAGCATATCGGCGTTATATGACGGTGAAGTCCCCTTATGAGAAACCGTTCCAGGAAGCTCAAAGAAAATCGCATTTCTTCAGCAGGATATGCCTGAACGTCAGTCTGTCAGGTAGTACTCCAGTGTCGAAACCACCCTTACTTTCTTGATATGAGGAGTATTGCTGTCACGGTTCTCGATGGTGAACTGCCCCTGAGTTGCACTTTTGATTTTTCCCAGTCTGCTTTTGGAATCACTGGCAAATTTTTCAGCCACAGCACGAGCGTTATTGGTCGCTTCTTCGATCATGGCCGGTTTCAGGCGGTTAAGCCCGGAGTAAAGAAACTCCGTTTTGGCATCATAATTCTCTCCGGAAACCGCAACGCCAAGTTTTCCGAGATCGACAAGTTTTCGAATCGATGTGCGAACGAGATCGACATTACGGGTATACACACTGATTGTGGAATTACCGGCATACCTGAAAGCAAACCGGTTTGCATCGCCATAGCCTTGTGCCTGGCGATCGATAACAGCCGGAGCTGATATGGAAATCTCCTTTGCATCGAATCCGCTGGAAAGCAGAAAATCATATACCACCCTGTTTTTTCCCTCGATAGCAGCCATCAGTGCGCCAAGATCGTCGGCTGCCACCTCGAATTTAATCGGCCAGATGGCTATATCGGCCGGCACATCCTTTTCAGAAAGTCCTTTTACAGAAACAGCCCGTTCAAGAGACTTGAGTTTTGTTATACCCGAAGAAACGAAATAACCCGCTATGACAAGACCTGCACAGAGAAAAGCGCCAAGAATAAATGCTTCGACAGTGCGTTTATTGTTCATGACTGATGGTGTTTGCCTCGATTGAAAAAATTTCAGCTCTCTTTTTAATAAGAAAGAAATCGTACGAACAAAAGTTCATTACGCGTTTGAAAGCCGGAGAACCAGAAAAAGACAGAAATAACGGTAACAACAGGTTATACAGAAATCTCGCAATTCACGTTGTCACCGCTTCCGAACGGCCTGCAGCAATCAGTTCAAGGTATCGGGCTATCAGAACTCCGTTTACCGATGTCCATGATTTTTTTTCGGCAAAAAGCACTCCCTTCCTGCGCATGGCGGAACGGGAATGAGCATCATTGAGCAATTCAAGACAATGGGCATAAAACTGATCGATATCACCCGCTTTTGCCACAAAACCAGCTTCCGAGGCGTTAACCAGCTCCATACAACCACCAACATCCGAAACGACAGCAGGTAATCCGGTAGCGAAAGCTTCCAGCACAACATTTCCGAATGCCTCGGTAGTAGAGGGAAAAAGAAAAACATCCCCACTTGCATAAGCCTCAGGCAGTGCCGTGCCGGTCAAATAACCGGTAAAGACCGCTTCAGGCATGCGCCTGCGCATCTGCTCCTCTTCCGGCCCTGAACCGATCATGACAAAACGAACCTTATCGATATAACCGTCACTCATGAACCGCTCATATACGCTCATGACCACTTCTATATCCTTGTAGAGTACAAAACGACCGGCATAGACAAACACCGTTCGCTCAACGGCATTCCACTTCTGTCGAAGCTGTTGCGAACGCCGGGATGGATCAAATAACTCCCTGTCGATCCCTCTCGACCAGATTTCAACGTTTCTGATTCTCTTGTCTATCAATTTGCGTTGAACAATCTCATTTGGAGCAAACACAAGATCACAGGTATTGTAGAACCATCTCAGGTACTTCCAGACCGCTCCCAGCGCAAACCCCAACCGGTAATAACTGAGATACGAAGGGAAATCGGTATGATAGACCGATGTAGCAGGAAGTTTCTTTTTTTTTGCGTAGAGAAGAAACTTGCGCCCTACAATATCCGGAGTGGATATATGAACGATATCTGGAGCATACGCATCAAGCTGCCGTTCGATAACGGCACTGAAAAATCCGAGTTTATAGTCCGGATAGAGAGGAATCGGTACCGAAGGAAGACGGATAACTTTCAGAGAGCCATGATTGTCCTGTTCGGATATATCTGAAGACCAAACCGTAACCTCGTGACCATTTTTTCTGAACGAGGCGACAAGCTGATAGATGGACCGTACAGCGCCATCTTTATCTTTGACATACGTCCCTGCATATAAGGCAATTTTCATGGCAGCCCGGATTTCCGGATAAGAGCAGTTTCTCTGGTAAAATGAAACGTACCGGCATGCACCTGCACGGTAGTGGAGCTGCATGCCGGCAGTAGAAATTTAAAGTAACATTTCCGGAGAAAAAACCATCACACCGCGACAAGAGGGTTGTCACTTCAGTGTCAGTGAAGCAACTCGTGGATTGACCAGACGCTTGAAATCCCTGTATGCAAGCCTTATCAGTTCAGTGTGACTCCCTGCATTGAAAACAATATCTTCATCATCCTCAAGCTCTTCGGCAACATATACGTCAAGCCCGTATAGATTTCCGAAAGGAGGCATCGCGCCGATCTCACACTCTGGAAAAAGACTTGAAAACTCATCTTCACCGGCAAGCCCGGCGTCTCTTGTCCCTGCAATTTCCCTGAGACGCTCAAGATCGAGTTGTCGGGATGCAGGCAGAACAACCATAGCCAATGTCCCTTTAATGGTCACCATAACGGCCTTTGCGAGCTCTTTGCCGGGAACATGAGCGGAAGCAGCAATCTCCTGTGCCGTATAGGCAGGAGAGTGGCTGACCACAAAGTATTTCACGTCGTGGCTGTCAAGAAATTCCCTCAGTCTGCGAATAGGCATGGTATCCTCCTTTCTTCTTTATTCGGGGAAAAAGAACCGTATCTGAACAAGAAAACTTTCCGAAATAAAAAAAATTCGGATCGGAACGTACAACACTGTTCATGATCAGCGGATCGAACATTACATGGACCTGACCATCAGAAACAGACTCTGAAACCGAACAAAAGATTATGGCTGTTGATATCCATTTCCAGTTTCGAGGATCCAATTTCGATTTCAGGATCAGCCGCAGTAAAATAGCGGTATTTCGCATCAACCGTCACCGTTGGCGAAACCTGAAAGCCAACACCGGCACCCAACTGGAACGCAAGCAGGCCGTCACTGCCGTCATCGCCGAGCGCATCAACATCGACGTTGGCATAACTCACTCCGGCGCTTATAAAAGGAATGATCTTGCTTTTTTCAAACTGGAAATCCAGATAACCGTTAACCATTACCGACAGCACAGAGACATCGCTGCCCAGGTTATCGATTTCATTTTTCTGATAGGCAACTTCGCCCTCAAGCCGATATCCATCGAAATCCATACCGAGTGCCCCGCTGAACGCTGCGCCTGTATCGTATTCGGGATCACCGAGATACATCCCGTTGATGGTAAGCTTATCACCGTTCAAAAATGCGAATCCAGTTGAACCGCCAACATAGGGAGTAGCCGCATCGGCCTGCGAAACAAGAAAAAAAGTGGAAAAAAAAACAAAGAAAAACCACCGAAGTACCGTAACCATGATCCGCCTCCAGCAGTATTAATATATTGTTAAAGGGGAAGTAAGTAACGATGTCGTGTCGTAAAGAATCGCTTCAAGAGTAAAACTTATATAATTCAGAACCATTTTTCAATTGATTTTTCTATCGGAAGTCTCATGTCAGCCCTGACCTCTCATCCTTTCCATGCCCTAAGTGATGAGATCGCGGCATCGTACCCCTGCGGAATAATGTCCTCAATCTGTGATGTATCGATAAGGTTGAATCCCGAGAGATCAGGAGTGATACAGAGATCGGCACTATCAAGCTGCACGGATGTCGCACTGGCAATCGCGCTGTAGAAAGCATTGAGCAAAACTCCAACTATATGCTGCGGCTCCCTGTACAGGTGTTTTCCCAGCAAATCCACACAAATAACCTTTTCCGCCCCGATTGCCCTTAATGAGGCAACCGGCACATTTTCAACCAGAACTCCATCGACAAGAAGCTTCTCTTCATACTGCACTGGCCTGAAAAGACCGGGAATACAGCTGCTGGCCATAACTGCCGAAGCCACATCCCCTCTCGTGAACACAACCTTGCATCCCGTTGAGATATCGGTTGAAACAATAACAAGAGGCAGCGCGGCATCTTCGATATTTTTCCGTCCAAGAAGATCGATAACTATTTTTCCGAATTTCCTGTTCGAAAGCAGACCGTACTGTGAAAGAGAAATGCCGGACACATCAAGCCAGTCAAGAGCAATTACGATGTCGCCAATCTCTGCGGCTTTTTTGCCGAAAGCATAGAGCGCTGCAATGAAAGCGCCGATACTTGTTCCGCTGATAAATCCCACAGGAACACCAATCTCTTCAACTGCCTGAAGAACTCCAACATGCGCAGCTCCGAGAACCGCTCCGCCGCCGAGTGCAAGACCACATTCTTTCATGAGTAATCATCCGAAAAACCTTACAATCGCCTTCAGAAGGGCGAATTTCTTCCTCCCGTAAGGAGGATAACGAAGATCTGGATCAGGGAATGCCGATTTATAGAGAACACTTCTCGACAGTGAAAAAGTTTCAAAACCCGCTTTGCCATGGTACCTGCCGAATCCGCTCTTTCCCGTTCCGCCGAACGGAAGCGTGTGCATTGCCGACTGAAAAAGCAGGTCATTACAACAGAAACTTCCCGAACGGGTCTGGCGAAGCGCTTTTTTTCCTGTGCCTCTCTTCGATGAAAAGAGATAGAGAGCCAGCGGGTCGTCCCGCTGCCCGATGAAAGCGAGCGCCTCTTCGAACCTTCTGTATGTCAGAACCGGCAGAAGGGGACCGAAAATCTCCTCCTCCATAATTGCAGAACCGGCAGTAATCCCCTGAAGGATTGTCGGAGCTATATAGCGGGACGCTCTCTCGGTATGGCCCCCGGCAACAATGGTTCCATCCCGCAACAACCGCTCAAGTCTCGTAAAATGATGATCATTGACGATTCGTGAATAATCCGGACTTTTCCGGGGGTCTGCGCCGAAAAAATCCCGAATTGCCTGCTGCATGAGCGACATCAGAACGGATGCCACATCCTCGTGAACCAGCAGATAATCCGGAGCGATACAGGTCTGGCCCGCATTGAGAAATTTTGCCCATACGATACGGCGGGCGGCCGTTCTCAAGGGTGCATCCGGTTCAACGATACAGGGATTCTTGCCGCCCAGCTCGAGCGCAACCGGCAGCATATGACGAGCTGCGGCAAGCATGACCTCCCGACCTCCGTTCCGGCTGCCGGTATAAAATATAAAATCGAAACGCTCGGCAAGCAGCGCTCCGGCTTCGGTAATCCCGCCTTCGACAACACGAACCGCTCCGCTGTCGAGATACTCCCCTGCACAGCGCACAAGGAGTGCAGAGGTATAAGGCGCATGTTCCGACGGTTTGAGAACCGCACAGTTCCCGGCAGCAAGAGCGGCGGCAAGCGGAGCGAGCACGAGCTGCAGCGGATAGTTCCACGCACCTATAATCAGCACCACACCTCGGGGTTCGGGGTGAACCGCGCCATGACCGAACTGGTAGTGCGGCGGCACTCCCCTGCGGGAAGGGCGCATCCAGGCTTTGAGATGCTTCAGGGCATATCGTATTTCACCTGCAAGAAATGAGGTTTCCGTAAGAAATGTCTCCTGAGCGGATTTTCCCAGATCCGCATGAACCGCAGCGGCAATATCCGCCTCCCGCTCCCGCAGAAAGCGCAGCAGGGCACGGAGCTGGGCGCGGCGCCAGGCAAAGGAAACGGTCAGTCCGCTTTGAAACGCGTGCCTGAGCTCATCGAGCATCGATGAAAATTGTCTTTGTTGCATATTTTCAGGCAAAAGAACCGGATCAGTTCAACGCACATTGCAGCGCCGAAAGCATCCGGTAAAATCCATCCTCTTTTTCCAGCAACTCCTGATTCGTGCCGCTCTCGACGATGCGCCCCTCCTTTAAAACGATGATCCGGTCAATATTTCTTATGGTCGAAAGCCGATGGGCAATAACAAAAGAGGTGCGCCCCTGCATGAGATGTTCGAGAGCCTCCTGCACCAGTTTTTCCGATTCGGAATCAAGCGAGCTTGTCGCTTCGTCAAGCAGCAGAATGGCCGGATCCGAAAGTACCGCCCTGGCTATGGCAATCCTCTGCCGTTGACCGCCTGAAAGCTGAATCCCCCTGTCTCCGCAGAGGGTGCGGTAACCGTCCGGAAACCTCATGATGAAATCATGGGCATTGGCCTGAACAGCTGCCCGCATGATCTCCTCGTCGGAGGCTCCGGGTTTGCCGTAGGCGATATTGTCGCTGATGGAACCGCCGAACAGAAGAATATCCTGCGGTACAATCGCTATACCCGAACGGATTACCTGCAGGGGATACTCTTTGATATTCTTTCCATCGATGGCGATATAACCGCCATCGACATCATAAAAACGCTGAAGAAGCGCAAAAAGCGTGGTTTTACCGGAACCGCTCGACCCTACAAGCGCAAGCCGCTCTCCTGGATTGACCTCAAAGGAGATATCCTGCAGAACCGGCTCTCCCCCCCTTCGACCCGGATAACTGAAACGCACCTGCTGCAGGCTGACCGCACCTTTGAGAGAAAAATGCTCATCACAATCACCTGTATTCGTTCCGGCAGCCAGCGATTCCGGAACCTCACCGAGAATCTCATCGATACGCTCCGTCGCGCCGAGAGCCTTCTGAAGCTGACTGAACAGCTCGGCAAAACTTCCCATTGCCGCTCCGATAAAGGTGGTATAGAGCATAAACGAAGTCAGGCTGCCGATCGTGAGTTCGCCCAGTTGAACCATTCTTATTCCCGTCCACAAAACCAGAACGATACCCCCGAACAACCCGAAAATAATAAACGAAAGAAAGGCTCCGCGGTAATGCGCCACCTTGAGCACATCGGTCACATAACGTTGAATCAACGTTGTATAACGCCCGGTCTCATAGGCTTCATTCGAAAAAGATTTGACCATCTGAACCCCCTGAAGGGTCTCCTCGACAACGGCATTGCTGGCGGCAAGTTCATCCTGCGCCTTGCGTGAAAGACGGCGGATTCGTCTGCCGGTAACAATTGCCGCAAGAACAAGAAAGGGAAATGAAGAGATCATGACGAGCGTCAGCTTCAGGGATATCATCCCGATCAGTACAACCCCTCCTACCAGCGTGGCAATCTGCCGTACCAGCTGCGAGAGCGATGAGTTCAATACCTCCTGAATCTGTGAAAGATCGGCGGCTATGCGGCTTGTCAGCTCGCCTGTTCTCCTGCTTGCATAATAGGTCATGGGAAGCCGGATCAACGTTGCATAGGTATCCTTTCGGATAGCGGCAAGAATCCGTTCCCCTACTTCGACGAACCATACCGACTGGAAATAGGAAAAAACCGCCTGAAGCCCGAGAACGCCGACAAGAGAGAGCGCGATGGTATCGATCGCGGCAAACCCTCGGCCTGAACTGCCCGGCAATGCGCTATCGACCAGTTGACCGGTGACATAGGGAAAGGCGAGACCGGAAAGACTTGAAATCAGCATGGCGATCATCGCCATAAAAAATTTCGTCCTGTACGGAGCCAGGTAACCGAAAAGTCTTGCTACCTGACCGAAAACGTTTTTCCGGTTTGCAGAACGGGTTCGATACATATCTGACGATTGAGGGTTTATCTGTTCATACCACTCAGTAGTAATCCCGGGAGGCTGCAATAAATTCAGCCTGGTTACCGCTTTGCGTTATCCTGCCTTCTGAAATCCCGCGAATAGTTTTATCAGCGCTGACAATTTGAGAGTAACGCGGAGGTTCGCTACATTACCACAACTTTTTTTCCTTTAAACCATCGTAACACCTTTTATCCTATGGAGTGGATCACCCAGCCTGAAGCATGGATCGCTCTGGCAACATTGACTGCCCTGGAAATCGTCCTCGGTATAGACAACATCATCTTTATCTCGATCATTTCCGGAAGGCTGCCGGAATCGCAACGCAACAAAGGAAGGGTGGTAGGCCTCGGACTCGCCATGGTTTCCCGCATTATCCTGCTGCTCTCCATAACCTGGGTCATGAGCCTCACGGTATCACTCTTCACCTTTGCCGGTCACGACATTTCCGGACGCGATCTCATTCTGCTTGCCGGAGGACTCTTCCTGCTTGCAAAAAGCACCCATGAAATTCACCAGAGCCTTGAAGGAAGTGAATCCGAAAGAAAGCAATCTTCAGCGACCGGTTTTGCCATCACCATGCTGCAGATAGCCATTATCGACATCGTCTTTTCTCTCGACTCGGTCATAACGGCCATAGGCCTTGCCGAAGATGTGGAAGTCATGATTATTGCCATCATGATCTCCGTCGGCATCATGATGCTCGCCGCAAAAGCCATCAGCGAATTCGTTGAGCGCCACCCCACCATCAAAATGCTGGCCCTGAGTTTTCTCATTCTCGTCGGCGTCACCCTGCTTGCCGAAGGGGCAGATTACGAAATCCCGAGAGGATACATCTATTTTGCCATGGCATTCTCCGTAACCGTTGAAATGCTCAATATCCGACTCCGCACCAAAAACCCGGAACCGGTAGTCCTGCACAAAACCATGAATATCGAAGAATAACGGACGAGCATCGGCCATCGTCCCCTGACCCCCGTAAAAAGAGCTTTTTTTACGGGGGTTTCGTACATTCCTTTTATTGGTTATAAAGCCCGCATCATCCGGTCAACCTGAAAAGAGCGATCGATATGTCCATACCTTCCGCACTGCATCCCGACAAACTCTACAGGAAATGCGATCCGCTGGAGTTTACGTTCACAACTACCGAAGAACTTGACGGATCGCTTGAAATAGCCGGTCAGGAGCGCGCACTTGACGCCATCAGGTTCAGCATGGGCATCCTGCATGACGGCTTCAACCTGTTTGCGCTCGGCCCGAACGGAACGGGAAAACAGACTGCGGTCATGCACTACCTCTCGGGAATCGCCTCACAGGCGGGAATCCCTGACGACTGGTGCTATGTCTATAACGTCGAAAAGCCCCGTCATCCTTCTGCACTCAGGCTTCCGGCCGGCAAAGCCTGCGCGCTCTCCCGCGATATGGAACGTCTTGTCGAAGCGCTCTTTACCGTTCTTCCTGCGGCATTCAGCAGCGAAGAGTACCAGGCCCAGGAAAAAGCTATAGGAGAACAATTCCAGGAACGGCAGACTGCGGCTATAGAAAAGCTTGAAAAAAAAGCTGCCGAAAACAATATCGCGCTTATCCGGACTCCTGCGGGGTTCGCTTTCGCTCCCGTCAAAAACGGCGAAGTGATCAAACCCGAAGAATTTATGCTGCTGAAGGAGGGCGAACGTGAAGTGATCGAAAAGGAAATCGCCTCCCTGAAAAACGCCATGCAATCCATCATGGCCCAGATACCCAAATGGCAGCGTGAAGCACAGGAAAAAATCAAGGAACTGAACCGGCAGGTAGCCGATTTTGCCGTCAAACCGCTTTTTGCGGAGCTTAAGAACAATTACAGTTCTCTCGGCCAGGTAACGGCATATCTGGAAACGACGGAAAACGACATTATCGAACATTTCGACCGCTTCCTAGAAAAAGAGGGCGCCCCCCACGAGATCTTTGCCGGCCTCTCGGCCACGAAAGGAAGCTTTTTCAACCGCTACAGGATCAATGTGCTTGTCGACAACAGCCGCTCGACCGGAGCGCCTCTCGTCTTCGAAGACAAACCCGCATGCCAGAACCTTGTAGGCGATATCGAGCATCTCTCGCAAATGGGAACCCTCGTTACGGACTTTACGCTCATCAAGGCGGGAGCCCTGCACCGCGCAAACGGCGGATATCTGCTTATCGATGCGCGCAGGCTGCTGATCGAACCGCTTGCATGGGAAGCCCTGAAAAAAGCCCTTCGAACCCGGCAGATCCGGATAGAATCGCTTGCGCAGCTCTACAGCCTCGTCAGCACCGTCTCGCTCGACCCCGAACCCATACCGCTCGAGGTCAAAGTCATTCTGATGGGAGAGCGTTACCTCTACTATCTCCTTTCGAGCTACGACCCGGACTTCAGCGAACTTTTCAAGGTTGCTGCGGATTTCGAAGACGATCTGCGCAATAACCCTGAAGGCAGATTCGCCTATGCCCGCACCATCGGAGCCATCGTCGAAAAAGACAGGCTGCGCCACTTTGACAGGACAGCTGTTGCGCGAATCGTCGAACACGGGTGCAGACTCGCAGGTGATGCGACGAAACTCACCGCCCACATGCAGAGCATCGCCGATATTGTACGGGAAAGCGAATACTACGCCCGTGAAAACGACCGTGCCCTCGTCGCAGCCGAAGATGTGCAGCATGCAATCGACGCAAGAACCGTTCGGGCATCGAGAATCCGAGAGAAGCTCCGGGAAGCGACCCTGAGAAACACCATTCTCATCGACACGACATCGGAAAAAACCGGCCAGATCAACGGCCTTGCCGTTTACTCGCTCGGAAACCAGAGCTTCGGCCATCCCGGAAGAATAACCGCACGGGTGAGCCTCGGCAAAGGAGAGGTGATCGATATCGAGCGTGAAGTCGAAATGGGCGGCCCGATCCACTCCAAAGGGGTGCTGATTCTCTCCGGCTTTCTGGCCGCACGTTTCGGTATGCAGCAGCCCCTCTCACTCTCCGCTTCGCTGGTGTTCGAACAATCCTACAGCGGAATCGAGGGAGACAGCGCCTCTTCGGCCGAACTTTACGCTCTGCTCTCCGCGCTCTCGGAAACCCCCATCCGGCAATGGCTTGCCGTGACAGGATCGGTCAACCAGCATGGTGAGGTCCAGGCGATTGGCGGTGTCAACGAAAAAATCGAAGGCTTTTTCGACCTGTGCACGGCCCGGGGCCTCGACGGGAAACACGGCGTTCTCATACCGGTCTCCAACATCGACAATATCATGCTCAGAAACGATGTCGTCGAAGCCGTCAAAGCCGGTCTCTTTTCGATCTACCCGGTCAGCCATATAGACGAAGGCATTGAAATCCTCACCGGCATACCGGCCGGTGAAGCAGATGCCGACGGTCTCTACCCTCGGGAGAGTGTCAACGGAAAAGTACAGGCAAGACTTCAGGAGATGGCCCTGAAACTGAAAAAATTCAATGCGGAATCAAACGGAAACGACGATTAACCATGCAGCAGACCAAACACGGCAACCGGATACCCCCTGAAAAAACAGGTTCTTATGCCATACGAAGCATTGCCGTCGGCATCGACTGCTCACCGCACAGTATCGCATCGCTTAAAACAGCGGCCGAGCTTGCCGCAAGAATGCATGCCGAACTGCTCGGTATTTTCGTTGAAGACATCAACCTTCTGCGAATGGCCGAACTCCCCTTCAGCCAGGAAATCCGCATCTACAGCGCAGAACCCGAAAGCATGGATACCGCAGAACTGGAACGTCTGCTCCGCATACAGGCAAAACAGGCCGAAGCATCGCTGCAACGCGAAGCGCAACTGTTCAGGGTTCACCACTCTTTCAGTGTCCGCCGGGGAATGGTGCCGAAAGAGGTCATAGCCGCCGCCCTCGGAGCCGACCTGCTGGTTCTCGGCCGCAGCGGACGCTCTCCGACCTGCAGAAAAGGACTCGGATCTACGGCAAGAACCGCACTGTCCGGAAGCGCGAAAAACGTGCTGCTCATGCGTACGGGATTTTCGGCCGAGGACGAATCCGTGCTTGTACTCTATGACGGCTCGGAACCCTCGAAATCCGCCATTGCCATTGCCATTGATCTCCTGAGGCCCGGCAATACGCTCCACATCCTCATGCTCCCGCAGATCGAAGGTGACGACAAGGCGATGGCAGACGAGCTCACGATGCTGATTCCCGCGGATATGCTGAGAGTGGAATACCACACGCTCCCCGCCGTTACGGACAGCAGAATCCTTGCCCGGTACATCCGCATGGCCGATTCCGGCCTTCTGGTACTCAGCGACCGAATGAACCTGCCCGCTGAAACCATATACAACCTGATCGACGAAATCGATTATCCTGTACTGCTGGTAAGAGATGGCGGAATGAATTGTTAGCTGGTCAGACGCAAAACAAGCCGTCCCTCTCGGCCAGGGTGGCAAAATAAGAGAGTGTCTCATTCCAATTCTATTTCAGGAATACGATTATAATCCAGTACCAGGCGACGAGGGAATGGGAAGATGGGGATTGTGGGCTGTGAGCAGTTGGCGGTAGCCAGGAAGAGGAGTATCCTTCGCGGGCGAACGGGAGTATGCTCGCTGTCGCATCGCGGAGTATAACTCGCTTCGCAGTGCTGGAGTATCGCTTCGCGGTAGAAGATTGGGGAATTAGTTCTTGGTTCTGAGTTCTGAGTGGAGATCGGAAAAACGAGCTGAGTGTTACGGGTCAGGTTGAAGAGGCTGGAGTTGAAAAAAGAACATAATTTTATGCCGCGCGGCGCGCGATACTGCCATTCGCGGAGCGAATGATACTCCCGGGCGTACCCGACCGATACTCCCGCGAAGCTATACTCCTTTTGTGCTGGTTGATGGGAAGGAATTTCAGGATTGTCGCTGGCAATATAACTGCATATTTGTATTGGAAATCGAATCAGAGCGCGAGGCGCTCCATCAGTATCGCCGCAGAAACCGATGCGTTGAGCGATTCGACGCGAGGTTTCGGCCCGATATGCGGGATTCGCACAAGCATCCGGGCAAGCGCCTGAACAGGCCGACTCACACCATTGGCTTCGTTGCCGATCACGAGCACCTGCCTTTCCGGCCATGAGGAGAACTCCCGAAAATCCTGACCGGCAAGCGACGAGGCAATAACGGCATATCCATGCCCGGCAAGCCGAAAAAGTTCCGTTTCAAGCGAATCCACGCCATAATGAGGTAACGCATAGATGCTCCCTGCAGACGAGCGCACCGCTTTTGCGTTGTACCGGTCGGCGGTGCCGGCACTGCAGATCATGGCATCGGCACCGAACCATGCCGCGGTTCTCAGAATGGTACCTGCATTACCAGGATCCTGCACATCGTCAAGGGCAACAATCAGGGATCTTCCATCTGCCTGTTCCGGCTCGAAAGAAAGCAGAGATTGCTGACGGAACACGCCGAAAATTCCTGACGGTGTCGCAGTCTGGCTCAACTGCACACACTCCTTTTCCGTAAGCGTAAACACCCGGTCGGGATAACTGCCATGAAACCCCTCCGCGGCCTGATCTCCCTGCCTGAACAGCAAAGCCTCGAGCAAACCGGGTTCAGGCAGAGCATCAAGAAGTTCGCTCACCGTGCGAAACCCTTCGGCAAGAAAGAGACCCTCGCTGTCACGGTATTTTTTCTGGTGCAGTTTGCCGTACAGCTTCAGTTTCGCCTTGCTTACTGGCGGTACATCATGCATTTTCACGGCTTTGCCCCCGGCTTCTTCAGCTTCGCCATGACAGATTTCGGATCGTGCGACCAGTCGGAAGGCGGAGCGCTGCTGCCCTGAGAGAGCCTGGCAATATCGAGATCGACGGAAAAGCCTTCGTCTCCCGAATCATCGGAACGCTCCGTAGTGGTCATGCACCGGCGGATATAGTCGTCAAAACCGGCACGGTCATTCGAAAGCGACCGCATGGTCTCTTCGAGAGAACGGCTTATAGTCTCCCTGATCTCCGTTTTTTCGGCGCAAGCCATACCCTTTATTTTCTCCATAACCTTGTTTTTTGACACATCTCCGATACCGGCCTTCCGGGCAAGATCGGCATAAGCCGACTCGTCTAACCGCTCGAGAGCCTCAAAGAGCCGGGAAAGACCGCCGAACAGCTCGGCATGCGTCCTGATGGCCTCTTCAAGAGAACCCGCCCCTGAAGCCTGCGGAGGCACCTTTGCCGGCTTCGGCTTTCCAGCGGCCTTAACCGCTCCCTTATGCAGAAACTCATCGTCAACATCATATCCGTCGAGCATATCCTTCATATGCTCATCCTGAAAAGCCCGAGCCCGCCGCATCGACACCGTTTCAATCCCGGAACCTCCGTTCTCCTGCATCATGCCGAAAGAGAACAGCATGCCTGAAAGCGCGACATAGATGACGAAAATAAAAAGCATCCAGCCGGGAGACATATCCCCGAAAGCTGCAACGGCAAATTCTGCGACAAGCAACGCAGCCGAAAGAGCAAAAAAAAGTTTCCCTGTAAGGCGTTCGTTCATAAACTGTTTTCCTTGTTTTCGGTTCTCCCTGATGCAAACAATGTACATGTTATACCGGGAAATATCACAACCGGCGCTGAATGGCCGCTACGAATTGCTTCTTAGCGAGGAACGCAAGCGGTACGAACGCTCGGTAAACCCTCCCTTGGGTTCAAACGATTTCGCAAGCGGCTGAATCTGCCGGTCAGGAAGAGCGCAGGCCAATGCAATGAGCGTAAACGCAGCATTGGCTGCGAACTCTGGATGAGTGGACGAGGTGGACTTCTTCCTCCCGGAAATTAAAAATAACCCCGATCATTTTCTTATTATCCCTGAATCAAATTCCACAACCGAAAACATGCAGAACAACGCCATGGAACTCATCTCCCCGGCAGGCGACTGGACCTGCCTTCGCACCGCACTGAACGCCGGAGCCGATGCCGTCTATTTCGGCGCTGAAGGCTATAACATGCGCGCGGGCAGCCGCAATTTCACGCTGGAGGAGTTTCCCGCCGTCATGGCTCTCTGCAGAGAGTTCAGCGCCAAAGGGTATCTGGCGCTGAACACCATCGTCTATGACGGGGAGCTGAAAAAGATGCATCGAACGGTTTCCGCTGCCAGAGCGGCAGGCATCGACGCCATCATATGCTCGGACATGGCCGTCATCGAGAGTTGCCGGAAAATCGGCATGCCGTTTCATATTTCGACCCAGGCTTCGGTCAGCAACTACAGCGCGGTAACGTTCTATGCCAACCTTGGCGCCAAAATGGTGGTACTGGCAAGAGAGCTGACCATCGAACAGGTGCGCCATATCACCTCTAAAATAAAAGCGGACAATCTCGACCTGCGCATCGAATGCTTTGTTCACGGAGCGATGTGCGTCGCCGTTTCAGGCCGCTGCTTCATGTCACAGGAGCTGTTCGGGCGATCGGCCAACCGGGGGCAATGCGTTCAACCCTGCAGGAGGCAGTATATCGTCACCGATCCCGAAGAGAACCGCGAACTTGAGCTTGGTTCCGACTACGTCATGAGTCCGCAAGACCTGTGCGCCATAGAATTTCTCGACGTTCTCATGGATGCAGGAATCGGCGCATTCAAAATCGAAGGAAGAAGCCGCAGTCCCGAATATGTCCATACCGCAACTTCCGCTTACCGGAACGCCATCGACTTTTGTACAACCAACCGGAACACTCCGGCTTTCGGCGATGGATATAATGCTTTATCACAAAAACTTAAAGAAAAACTCGCCCTGGTTTACAACCGGGGATTTTCGGAAGGATTTTATTTCGGAAAACCCATGGATGCATGGACCCGGGAGTATGGCTCTCTGGCAGGGGAGAAAAAAATCTACATAGGGGATGTGAAAAAATATTATCCGAAGGCGGGAGTTGCCGAAATTATCATCTTTGCCAGAGGACTCCGCAGCGGCGACAAGCTTTCGGTTCTCGGGCCGAAAACAGGGGTCGCAACCCTCATGGCAGAAAGCTTTTTCACCAACGATATACCCTCAGAAGAGGCCGGCAAGGGAGACAGCGTCACCATTAAATGTGCGCAGGTAAGAAAAAACGACAAGGTTTATGTGCTTGAAAAAAGGAGATGAACCGAACGGTTTTACGTATCTTCCCTTAAGAGCATTCGCATCCCGTATGCAGATATATCCCTTCAGCATTTCTTTAACCTGGACATGAGAGATGATCTACAAAGTCATTTCCAAACCGGAGTTCAGAAGGTTCATCGACGCTCTGGTCAAAGCCAATAACTCGTTCGGCCCTCGACTTGCCGACCGTACCGCCGACGGCAAGCCGGTTTACCGGTTCATGCCGGTATCCTCGGTCGATGAGATCGATTTCGATTACACGGCGACAGCCTCATCGGCCAAGCATTTCTTTCTGCCGTTTTCCGAAGAGCTTTCACGCTTCCGCTTTCACGGAAGCGACTGGGAACAGCATTCCGCCTACGAAGCCGACCCGGTTGTGCTCATAGGGCTGAGAGCCTGCGACATCAGCGCATTGAACATCCTTGACGACGTGCTGCTCAACGGCAACTACCCGTCGCCCTACTATCTGGCAAAGCGCAAGAACACCTTCGTGATCGGCCTGGACCATCTGCCGCTTCCTGACTGTTTCTGCAAATCGCTTGCCCACCATACGGTTTCGACAGGATTCAACCTCTTCTGTTCGGACATCGGAGAAAAATACTACCTCTCGATCAACTCATCGAAAGCGTTTACCTACCTCAAGGAGTTTCAGACCGAAGATCCATCCTACGAAGACAACTGCCTTCTGACCGAACGGCGCAAGCTGATCAGCGACAGTTTCAAAACCGAAATTGACGTCACCAGCCTGCCGAGCATTCTCGACATCGAGTTCGACTCTCCTGTCTGGGAAAAATGGGGCTCAAAATGCCTGAACTGCGGCACCTGCGCCATGGTCTGCCCCACCTGCTACTGTTATTCGCTCGAAGAGCGCTTCGACATCGATCTGAAAGGAGCATCGCGTAACCGGAAACTCTACTCCTGCAATCTGGTTGACTTTGCCGTGGTAGCCGGAGGACATAACTTCCGCCCGAAAAACGGCGACCGCCTGAAATACCGCTACTACCACCAGCACCGGGGATTTGCCGAAAACGACAACCAGCAGATCTGCGTGGGCTGCAACCGGTGCGGCAGGGCATGCCTTGCCGACATCAACCCGAAAGACGTGATCAACGACCTCAGAATGGAGAAGGATTCATGCATGATATGCGTTTCACAATCCCCCGGCAGGATATGAACCGTGAGGCCTTCGCCTCGTCGGTTCCGGATTTCAACCGGAAATCGGAAATCATGAAAACCGATACCGGCTACAAGTGCCGTATCACCAACATCATCAGCCTGACGGAGCAGGAAAAGCTCTTTCAGCTCCGTATTGCCGACCCTCAGGAACGCCGCATATTCCGGTTCAAACCCGGCCAGTTCCTGATGCTCGAACTGCCGGGATACGGCGACGTGCCGATCTCCATATCGAGCGCCAGCAGCAATCACGAGTTCATCGAACTCTGTATCCGCAAGGCGGGGCACGTCACCTCGGCGCTCTTCAGGACCGAACCCGGCATGCATGTAGCCATCAGAGGCCCGTTCGGGTCGTCGTTTCCCATGGACGAGATGACGGGCCACCATGTGCTGCTCGTCGCCGGAGGACTCGGCATCGCCCCGCTACGGGCGCCGCTCTTCTGGATCAACGAGCACCGCGACCGGTTCCGGGACGTACACCTGCTTTACGGAGCCAAAGAGCCCTCGCAGCTCCTTTTCTCCTACCAGTTCGAGGAGTGGAAGACCATCAGCCACATACGGCTGCACACGATCGTTGAGCATTCCGGCGCGGAATGGAAAGGAAGTACCGGCATGATCACCGAACTGTTCCGGGATATCACCATCGACGCAAAAAACACCTATGCAATCGTATGCGGCCCGCCGGTCATGTTCAAATTCGTCTGCAGCCATCTCGACCGGTTCGGCATACCCATGAACCGAATGTTCGTTTCGCTTGAAAGGCGGATGCACTGCGGCATGGGCAAGTGCTGCCGCTGCATGGTGGGATCGACCTTTACCTGTATCGACGGACCGGTCTTCGACTACTGGTCGGTCATGAACCTGAAAGAGGCAATTTAGGCCTGTCGCCGTATGAAAAATCCCGTCTATACATTCGAAAAACTGAAATTCGCCTCGTTCGAATTCACCTGCTGCGAAGGGTGCCAGCTGCAGCTCGCCAACCGGGAAGCGTCGCTTGCGGAGTTCTTCAGCCTGCTCGATGTCAGAACGTTCAGGGAGATCTCTTCGGAAAAACATGACGACTACGATGTCGCCTTCGTGGAGGGCAGCATCAGCCGCAGCGACGAAATCGAACGGCTTCTGGCCATCCGCCGTCAGGCGAAAACGCTGGTCGCGTTCGGAACGTGCGCCTGCTTCGGCGGAGTCAACAGCCTGAAAAACCGTTACCCTGTAGAAGAGTGCATTGCGGAGGTGTACGACGGCCTGCCGGTCGAGAGCCTTCCGGTGCGCAAAATAAGCGACATCGTCAAGGTCGATTTCTCCATACCCGGCTGCCCTGTCGCCAAAAAGGAGGTCGAATGGATCGTGGTGAACCTTGTCACCGGCTCTCTTGCCACCCTGCCGAAATATCCGGTCTGCGTGGAGTGCAAGGAGCAGCTGAATACCTGTCTTTTCGACCTTGGCGAGATCTGCCTCGGCCCGATCACCAGAGCAGGATGCGATGCGGTCTGCACAACGGGAAAAACTCCCTGTCTCGGCTGCCGGGGTCCTGCCGACGACATCAACTTTCCGGCATTCCTCGAACTGGTTGAAAAACGCGGACTCAGCCGGAGGGATCTTAAGGAAAAGCTCGGTTTCTATAACGCATTCGAAGCATACCCGTGCCCATGAAACGTGACTGCTCGATCGATATTCGCCATCTGACAAGGGTTGAAGGCCATGGAAATATCCGGATTACGGTAAGCGGAGGAAAACTTCTGGAAGCCAGCTGGGCGGTTGTTGAAACCCCGAGGTTTTTCGAGGTGATGGTCAAAGGCATGAGCGCCGAACGGGTGCCGTTTCTCACCTCGCGCATCTGCGGCATCTGCTCGATCAGCCATGCCCTGGCAAGCATCAGGGCGCTCGAACGGGCCATGCTGATCGCCCCGCCTCCAGCTGCGGAAACAACCAGGCTGCTTGCCATGCACGGAGAAACCCTGCAGAGTCATGCGCTGCATCTGTTTTTTCTTGCCGCACCGGATTTCGCCGGCACGTCGGGAGTACTGCCTCTGCTGGAGTCGCAACCGGAACTGGTCAGGGCCGGTCTCCGGCTCAAGGAACTCGGCAACGAAATCAGCACCGTAACAACGGGACGGTGCACCCATCCGGTCAGCCTCGTTGTGGGAGGTCTCAGCAAGGCGCCAGACAAGATTCGGCTGCAGCAACTCCTCGACATGATCGGTGAACGGAAGTCCGCGCTCGGCACTGCCTGCAATTTCTTCGGCACCCTCGATATTCCCCGGTTCGAGCGTGAAACCGAATTCATCTCGCTCCACAACGGCGCAACCTACCCCTTCATCGGCGGCGACCTGCTCTCCACAGACGGCGTCAGGAAGGAGGAAAACGACTACCTTCCGATGACGAACGAGTACGTCACCGAATTCTCCACATCGAAGTTCACCCGGTGCAGCCGCGAGTCATCGGCGGCGGGAGCGCTCGCACGCTTCAACAACAACAGCGGATTCCTGCACCCCGAAGCGAAAAAAGCCGCCCAAAAACTGGGACTCAGGCCGATCTGCCACAACCCCTTCATGTGCAACATCGCGCAGCTCGTCGAGTGCGTGCACATCCTCCACGACGCGGAAACGCTCATCCAGAAATTGCTCGACACGGACCTTACCGATATCCGCACCCCGTTCGCCCCGAAGGCAGGCACCGCGACAGGAGCCGTCGAGGCTCCGCGCGGCATCCTCTACCACCACATGGAAACCGATGAGGAGGGCAAGGTAGTGAAAGCCGACTGCATCATTCCCACCACGCAGAACAACGCCAACATCCACAACGACCTGCAGGCACTGGCCAGGCAAGCGCTCGAAGAGGGAAAAAACGACCGGGAAATCGAAAAACTCGCCGAAATGCTGGTAAGGTCTTATGATCCCTGCATTTCGTGCTCGGTGCACTGAGCCCCGGGAACGCCGAGCACCACAGCTGCAGCATTCCCAGAGAAACTCTCCTCTTGCCTGTTGCCTCTTTTCTGATTATTCGGCTATTTTATACTTGATTTATACAATCAGCAAAAAAAACGCTGTAGCTGATACGTAACAATAGAAAACCTGTATTTATTAATACCCCCTTATTTCGCCAAATAACGCTCAGGCCCTCATTCCACTCACTGAGCATGACTTCGCCAACCTGTTTGAAGTCCACGAAATCGAGAGTATGCCTGAGCAAACCCGCAACTGTTTCAGCAACAGCATCGGCAACCTCTTCGATAATCCGTTTTGCTTTTGCCGGCTGAAGATTATGAGGCATTTTTTTACAAAGGCAATGAGTTTCTTTGCTGTCGGAAATCGCTTGCTTCCATCCAGAGTAAGCACCAGTGAGTCCTTTCAGATATATGCTGTTATCGTAACGATATCGAAGGCTGGCGCAGAGCGCACAGGTTTGTTTGATGCCGTGTAGAGGACACCGAAATTCTTGAGATGGGCATCGCCGTTCCTCACAATATAACGGGACGCTCCTTATTAATACAACTAATGCGACACACTGACGCAGAGCAATAGAGTATAAGAATGTTGTATTGGATTTTAAAAAGTTGAAGTGTGCGGTATAAACTCCTGAAAATCTGAAGCCGATAACGCCATATGCAGTGAGGAGCGAGACCGGAAAACAGCGGAATTGCTGCATCTTGTGATGGTTGGGGAAATCGAGCGACCGGATCCTGTATTCCGATCGCATCCTTCCAGACATGACGGATGAGCTACCGGAACAGCATTCGTTGTATGCAAAATATCAAGAAAACAAGATCAAAGTTCTTCTCCTGCATCATGATTATAATCCCTTAAACGCTATACTTTCTGCGAATATCCTCTATACGTATCCGATTCACCCCGAGATCGGAAAAACCAAGCCTTGAAGCCGAACGCACATGAATGCATCCGGCTTTACGGTCGAGACGGAACTCCACGTCATCGACAAACCCGAAAACCGGCACCATAAAGGTCGCCCATACGTAATCGCCTTCGGTTCGTTCGATTTTCCCGCCCATTGAAGAAACAACCTGCCGCAAACGATGCCACGCCGCCTCAGGATCATCACGGCACGCGAGCGGTTCTACATGGTCGCCGCCGCTTCCCTCCTCGCTGCACAGGCAGTTCGGAGTACCGGGGCATGGCCGCAGCCTGCCATCTACCAGTCGGGGTGTTTCTTCAGGCGTTGGCCATAGTGCTGACACCGTATTGGTCACAGCACCGAGAAATTCGTTGATAATATCCATATCTGTCTTGGGGATACAAATTATTTCGGTTCAGGCAAATTCCTCTTCATGCTGAGCCATGAAAGAACCCTAACCAGTATCGATCGTTATGAGTTTCAGGGAGTTATTCCAATTCTGTTTCAATAATGCGTTTATAATCCAGGGCGGGAAGATTGTGGGCTGTGAGCAGTTGGCGGTGTGCGGGAAGAGGAGTATCGTTCGCGGGCGAACGGGAGTATGCTCGCTGTCGCATCGCGGAGTATAGCTCGCTTCGCATTGCCGGAGTATCGCTTCGCGGTAGAAGATGGTGGAATTAGTTCTGAGTTCTGGGGGCTGAGTTCTGATTGGAGATTGGAGATTGGAAGAACGTGCTGAGTGTTACGGGTTAGGTTGAAGAGGCTGGAGTTGAAAAAAGAACATAATTTTATGCCGCACGGAGCGCGATACTCCCGTTCGCGGAGCGAATGATACTCCCGCGAAGCGATACTCCTTTTGCTGCCTACGAATTTTCACTGATTTACACGAATTGGCACCTGGTTTGCCCGGTTTCACCGTTCCATTTTGAACGGAGGAACGATTTTCGAACCGGCAATTCAAAGGCGGACAGGAACGTCCGCCCTCCATGTAATAACCCTCTGTTTCAGCTGAAACAGAGGCTCTTGATATTGGTGAATTCCTTTATGCCGTAGCTTGAAAGTTCACGCCCATAGCCTGACTGTTTGACGCCGCCGAAGGGCAGACGGGGGTCGGATTTTACCATTGCGTTGATGAAACAGTTGCCGGTTTCGAGACGTGAGGCAATCGATGCGGCGCGGACGGGATAGGCAGAGAAAACCGCGGAGCCGAGGCCGTACTCGCTGTCGTTGGCTATTGCAACGGCTTCATCGTCGTCGGCGGCTTCGATCACCGTGGCTACAGGACCGAAAATCTCTTCGCCGTAAGCGACCATGCCTTTCTTTACATCGGCAAGTATGGTAGGCGGATAAAAGTACCCCTTGCCGTCAGGAATTACTCCACCGCAAAGAAGCTTCGCTCCGGCGCGTACGCTCTCTTCGACCTGATGATGCACTCCTTCGCGGAGATCCGCACGGGCTATCGGGCCGACTTCGGTAGCAGGATCGAAAGGGTCTCCGGTTTTTGCGCCGAGCATCCTCTCCAGAAGCATCTCTTCAAAACGGCTCCTGATCGAACGATGCACAATAAAACGTTTTGCGGCAATGCAGCTCTGCCCGCTGTTCAGAAGACGCGAAGCCGCACAGACCGTTACCGCTTTTTCGAGATCGGCGTCATCAAGCACGATATAGGGATCATTGCCGCCAAGCTCCATAACGCTTCGCTTCAGCGCCCGGCCGGCCCTTGCGGCAACGGCACGCCCTGCGCCTGTGCTTCCCGTAACCGAAACGGCTTTTATAAACGGATGCTCGATAACGACACCGGTCAAACGATCGACATCCTGCAGCTCGATATGCAGCGTACGATAAAGATTGTCGGGAAAACCTGCGTCACGAAACACCTGTTCGATTGCGGCAGCACAGCCGGTAACATTGGGGGCATGTTTGACAATCACTCCGTTTCCGGCCATCAAAGCCGGAACGGCAAAACGGAAAACCTGCCAATACGGAAAATTCCAGGGCATCACCCCGAGAACAAGACCGAGCGGCTCGAACACCACCATGCCTTTTCCTCCGTCCATGTCGACAGTCTCCGGCTTCAGATACTCTTCGGCATGAGCGGCATAAAAATCGCACACCCATGCGGATTTTTCAACTTCAGCAGCAGCCTGTGCAAAAGGTTTGCCCATTTCACGGGTAGCGAGAGCTCCATACTCCGATTTCCGCTCGCGCAGCAGTTCGGCGACACGCCCCATGAGCCGCGCACGTTCGGGCATTGAAACATGGCGCCAACGGGTAAAATCAAGGTATGCCGCGTTGAGAGCCGCATTGATGTCGCCATGCGACATTGCCGGATATTCGGCTAACACCTCTTCGGTAGCCGGATTGATGGTTACGATCATAAATTTTTCTGTAACGTCATTATGAAATTCTGTAAAACCGCCGTTCTCAGCGTTCATCGTCGAGAGCGTAAAACAGGGCCAGATAGCTCTCATACCGTCCGGCGTCGATCACGCCATTCCCGACAGCCTTCCTGACGGCGCAATCCGGTTCAACGGTATGCGTGCACGATGAAAAACCGCACTCCGGCATAACCTGCAGAAACTCCCTGAAATAAAACCTGAGATTCTCCCTTGTAATATCTGCCAGACTGAACTCCCTGATACCGGGAGTATCGATAACATAACCTCCTGCCGGTAGCGGAAGCATCGTCGCATTGCTCGTCGTATGCACGCCTTTGCCGCTCTTCCAGCTGGTTCTGGAGGTTTTCAGCCTTACGCCGGTCAGCAGGTTGATAATGGTGGACTTCCCTACTCCCGAATGTCCGCTGAATGCCGAAATCCTTCCGCCAAGTGCTTCGATAAGTTCATCGATGCCGCTCTGCCTGTAGATACTCACATAACAGATTCGGTAACCGAGATCATGATAGACCTGCATGAGTTTGCGTACTTCGACTCCGTCGTCGAGATCCATTTTGTTGACCACCAGCAGCACCGGAAGTTGTTCCGATTCGGCAAAAACCAGATAGCGGTCGATAAGACGGGTCGTAAGCGGCGGCTCGTACGCCGAAACGACAGGCACAAGCAGTTCGATATTGGCTGCGATCACCTGCTGTTTTTCACGACTTCGATTACGGCGGGGATCTCTTTTACGGATAAGCGCACTGCGCCTCGGCTGCACCTGCATGATAATCCCCTCGAGCGCGTCGGTTCCGCTCAGGGTAACCTGTACCTCCACCTGATCGCCGACGGCTGCGAGCGAAGATTCCGGATTTCCGCTCTGTGTCCCCGGGAATGTTCTGCAGCGAAACACCCTGCCGTCTTCCGTTGTCACCATATACCCTGCACCGAAAGCTCCGGTTACACGGCCTTCATAATATACTTCATTTGTTTTTTTTTCTTTCATTCCTTGCATACCGTGTTAACTCTGCTTCAACCGCAACTCACCCTATATCGGCAAGTGTCGAACGGTCATGATAATAGCGTAAATAACAACTTCTGATCATAGCGTGTTCCCGCCCTCTCAGTTCGGCATCCTCTGCGGCAAGCGCAAAGGCTGCCTTGCGGGCCGACTGCATGAGCGGAGCGTCGAGAAGCGGATCGGCAAGCTTCAAGCCGCTCACCATACCGGCCTGCTCCCGGCCGAGCACGTTGCCTGCCCCCCTTATAGCCGCGTCGATCTCCGAAATCCTGAACCCGTCGGGAGTGGACTCCATAGCCCGAAGCCGCTCACCCGCATCGCCGGAAAAGGGAGCATGAACCAGAAAACAGCTCGAAGCGTGCCGACCGCGCCCGACCCGCCCCCTCAACTGATGAAGCTGCGCAAGCCCGAACCGTTCGGCATGCTCGATCACCATCACCGTTGCATTTGGCACATCGACACCAACCTCGATGACCGTCGTGCCGACAAGCACGTCAATTTCTCCGGCCCTGAACCGATCCATGGCAGACTCTTTCTCTTCCGGAGTCATCTGACCGTGAATGAGGCCAAGACGCAGATCGCCGAGCGTCGTAGCGGCAAGCTCCGCATAGCTCTCGACCGCCGCACGAAGATCGATTTTTTCAGACTCCTCCACAAGAGGATAAACAATATAAGCCTGCCTTCCCGATGCAACCTCACGACGAAGCTGTTCATAAACCCGGTTTTTCGAATTTTCCGGAACAAGCTGCGTCCTTATCGGCACTCTTCCCGCCGGCATCGCATCGATAATGGAAACATCGAGATCTCCGAATCCGGCCATGGTGAGGGTTCTCGGGATCGGTGTGGCCGTCATCAGCAGCACATGCGGACTCGCAGCCTTTTCCTGCAGGGCTTTGCGCTGCAGGACGCCGAACCGGTGCTGTTCATCGATAATTACCAGACCAAGCCTGGAAAACAAAACCCCCTTCTCGATCATGGCATGCGTACCCACGGCTACCGTCACCGAACCGTCTGCAATGCCGGCAAGCGCAACGTCGCGTTCTTTTTTTCTCTGACGTCCCGCAAGCAGAGCCACATCGATTCCGAGCGGATGCAGAGAGCGTTTCAGAGAAAGAAAGTGCTGTACCGCAAGGATTTCCGTCGGCGCCATGAATGCCGACTGCAGTCCGTTATCGGCGGCAAGAGCCATGGAAAACATCGCCACCATCGTTTTGCCCGATCCCACATCTCCCTGCAGCAAGCGGTTCATGGGCCGGGAACGTTTCAGATCGCGATAGATCTCCCTGATCACCTGTTTTTGTGCATCCGTCAACTCAAACGGCAATCCGGCATAAAACCGCCGGGTAACCTCACCTGAATGGGTAAAAGATGGCGCGGTACGATTCCTTTCAAGATGCGCGTGCTTCAGCGCAAAAAGCAGCTGCGTGTAAAACAGCTCCGTCCATTTCATACGGGTTCTTGCCTCCTCGAGCTTTTCAGGAGACGAGGGAAAATGCATTTCGCGATAGGCCTCGGCAAGCGGAAGCAGCCCGTACTCCCTGATGATCCCCGGAGTGAGATTCTCCTCCCGTCCAGGCGGAAACCGCTCGAAAGCTCCGGCAATGATAGTGCGCAACTGGCGAGAGTGCAAACCGCCCTGTTTCATGGCCGCACTGGTAGTATAAAGCGGTATGATCCTGCCGGTATGAAACAGTTCGTAATCAGAACCCCCCTCCTGGTTTTCATGCACCGAGGTTCTGCCGAGATGCTCGAAATCCGGATGCTGCATCTGCATCTGACGTCCGAAAACCCCAACCTTACCATTCACCGCAAGCGCATCACCCGGCGCAACGCTCGAAGCGAAATACCGTACTCCCTTGAACCATGTCAGCTCAATCGATCCGGTACCGTCGGCAAGAACGGCCTTGAAGCGCATCCGGCCCGGCTGGGTTCCTTCAAGACGTGCCTGCAGAACCGTTCCCACCACCGTCACCGCTTCGCCGGCGCGGAGTTCCCCGATACTCCTGATCGTTCTGCGATCAATATAGCGGCGGGGAAAATAATCGAACAGATTCTCTGGCGTTGCAATGCCGGCCTGTTCGAGAATGGCCGCCCGCTTCGGCCCGACCCCTTTCAGCGTGGTTAATGACGACAATGCGGCCATAGGAAAGCAGTTGTATATCGATAGTATTTCTTGTATATTAGCAACCTTATTATTTTATTGCAGGTCAAATCAATTTTCTGCACGAGAAAGCACAGAAATCACATGAAACAGGATATTCACCCAAAGTATACGAAAGTTACCGTCAACTGCGCCAACTGCGGCAACGCTTTTGAAACACGCTCAACCCGCAACACCATCAAGGTTGACATCTGCAACAACTGCCATCCGTTCTACACCGGCAAGCAGATGCTCGTCGATACCGCCGGCCGCGTTGAACGCTTCAACAAACGGTTCGCAAAATCAACCGCATCTCAGGCGAAAGCTCAATAACGGTATCCGCTCTTCAAGCAATCTGTATCAACCTATCGGAAAACGCTATGAAAGTAAAAGAGGTCGCACAGAAGATCGAGCCGAAAATGAAAAAAACCATCGAGGCGTTTCAGCACGAAATCGCTTCGATTCGTACGGGTAAAGCCACGACAACCCTGCTCGACCGGGTAAAGGTTGAAGCATACGGTCAGTTGATGCCGCTCAAGCAGGTCGGAAACATCGGAGTCATGGATGTGCACACCCTTATCGTGCAGGTCTGGGATAAATCGATGGTATCGGCAACCGAAAGGGCTATCCGCGACGCCAACCTCGGCCTGAACCCTTCGGCTGACGGTCAGAACATCAGGGTCTCCATTCCGCCGCTTACCGAAGAGAGAAGAAAAGAGTTCGTGAAGCTTACAAAAAAATTCGGAGAGGATTCGAAAGTATCGCTTCGAAACCTGCGTCGCGACATGATTCACGACATCGAGAAACTCGAAAAGGACAAAGCAATCAGCGAGGACGATAAAAACCGCGGCAAAAAAGAGGCAGACGACCTCCTGCACAAATTCGAAAAACAGCTCTCCGACCTGATCTCACACAAAGAAAAAGAGATCATGGAGGTCTGAGAATATCCTTCCTGGTTATTGCAAGAAAAAGCCGGAATTCCCGGCTTTTTCTGTTCCGGAAAACCATCCGGAGGCTACAACTATAGCGCGTTCACCCACTCACGAAGCTTCTCCTGCAACTCGTCCCTGACTGCCCGGAATACCGCAAGCTGTTCTTCAAAGCCGCCGGATACCGCAGCAGGATCGTCGAGCGGCCAGTAATACCGGTTGCCATCCATCAGGCCGGGCCAGATGCGGGGGCAGGTCGCCTGCGCCCTGTTGCATACCACGATGAGATAGTTCACGGGCACCCTGCCGAGATAGACATCAACCGTTTTCGGCTTCTGTGCTCCGATATCGATACCGATTTCGCGCATGACCTCGACGGCAAGGGGATGCACCTCGTCTTTGGGCTCGAGTCCGGCGCTCATCACATCGAAGCGGTCGCCGGCCATCTTGCGAAGCAACCCTTCTGCCATCTGGCTGCGGGCCGAATTGCCGGTACAGAGAAAGAGCACGTTCTTTTTCCTTTCCATAATCCTCAAAAATAATAGTGAATTAGCGGGTTATCGAATTCGAGAAATTCAATTTACGAGTGAATTCAGCAGCTTGTCGTAGGCGCTATCCTTTTCACGGCCTTTCTCTCCGGTTACCAGATATACAACCTCGCGGGCTATTTTCGTGGCATGGTCGGCTATGCGCTCCAGATAACGGGATATGCTCAGAACGGCAATAAGCTGATCGATATCCGCAGAGGGCTCCTTCATGGACGCCATTGCTTTTTTGAATATCAACCTGTGCATGAGGTCGATCTCCTCTTCAAGTTGGTTGATCTGCCTGGCGAGAGCCTCATCTTTGTAAGCAAATGCATCGACGGCTTTTTTAACCATTTCGCCGACCTTTATACCCATGGAATCGAAATCGTACGCCCGCTGCAATCCGGAACCGATTTCCGGAAGCCGTTCGACGATATGGACCGACAGATCGCCGATACGTTCGAGATTGTCGTTGATTTTCATGATGGCCACAATCGTCCTGAAATCTTTTGCCACCGGCTGCTGCAGGGCAAGAAAGGAGAGACATTGCGATTCAAGCTGAATTTCGGCTTCGTCTATCTCCCGGTCGGAGTTCTTCACCTGCCAGGCCTTATCGTTATCGAGCGACTGAAGAACATCGATGGCAAGCAGAAAATTCCGGAGTACGGTTTCGGATAACGCCGTAAGTGAATCAGACAGCTCCCTGATGTATTCGTGAACAGGACGTTCAGCCATGATTGCAAACATTAAAATGGTTATTCAAAACGAAAAAGCCTGCACTTCCCTGCCTCATTATCACATCCCTGATTTTCCTCCAGCGGAAAATCCTGACAGCTCAAAAGCTTCAGGTTGCAACCCGCTCCGGTGAAGCTATAACCCGCGACGGCGGTTTCGAGGAGATGCAGAGTGCCATGATTGCCTAATGGTTTACGCAAGCGCAGGAACAGGCCAACGGAACAGGTATCATGCGTATAATCATAGTTGTCGTCCAAGATACGTGCTGAAATATTGAGGAATTGTTACGGAGTGGTTACGGAACCGTTAAATGAGAAATTTCAAAACCTGCCTCAAAAAGACGACAGCTCGGAAAAACCGGACCAGCGGAAATTTCCGCATTCCGCGACTATTCGTTATATTCTATTATACCTAACGTAAACGACCTCTGCACAACTCTCCTTCAGGTGACGGATGTAAAGCCGTTTCAACAAAGATGTAAGAATTTACTGATAGTAAAAAACAATAAATCTTAA
This sequence comes from Pelodictyon luteolum, assembly GCA_020721225.1. GTDB lineage: Bacteria > Bacteroidota > Chlorobiia > Chlorobiales > Chlorobiaceae > Chlorobium > Chlorobium luteolum_C. Next base: position 29,093 of record DYNE01000021.1, read on the forward strand.
ATTATTAGGATTATTTGTTTTTTTAACTAAAAATCATCACATTTAAACCATAAATAACGAAATTAAAGCGGCCGACTCGAAAGATGCTGATGAGGAGGCCAAAGAAGCGCCTCTCTGTTATCAGAAGAAATAACTGTCATATTTCGTCTTTCAGCAGAAGAATGCTCTCTTTTTTTTACTGATCGGAATAGAGTCGATGTTATAACGAATAAAAAAAACATGATACTGTACCAATTGCCGGATTCGGATATCGAACGCTTCATCGAGGAAGATGTGCCATACGGCGACCTCACTACCTCGCTGCTCGGCATCGGTGAGCAGCAGGGAACCATTACCTTTACAAGCCGACACCATACCGTGCTTTCGTGTACCGAAGAGGCTGGCCGGGTGCTGGAAAAATGCGGAGCCACGATAATCTCCCGCCTGCCGAGCGGTACGGAGGTAGAGGCAGGTACGGCTTTCCTTGCTGCGAGCGGGAGCGCGATGAGTCTGCATGCAGGATGGAAAGTCGCCATGAACCTTCTGGAGTACGCTTCGGGCATCGCCACCCGAACCGCAAATGTGGTTCGGGCCGCACGCTCGGCCAATCCGGGCATCTCGATCGTAACCACCAGAAAATCATTTCCGGGAACGAAGAAGGTGGCCATCAAGGCCATCATGGCAGGAGGCGCGCTGCCCCACCGGCTCGGCATTTCTGAAACCATCCTCGTCTTCCGTCAGCATACCGCCTTCCTCGGCGGACTGGAACAGTTTCTCGATCAGCTTGCTCCGCTGAAAGCTCGTGCACCGGAAAACAAGGTCATCGTCGAGGCCGATACGACCGAAGAAGCCATGATAATCGCCTCTGCGGGAGCCGATGTCGTGCAGGTGGACAAGATGCCGCCCGATCAGCTCACAGTATTGGCCAGCGAAATTCATCGCAAGTTCCCGGGTGTCAGGGTCTCGGCCGCCGGCGGCATCAATGCCGGGAATGCCGCCCTCTATGCAGGCACAGGAGTGGATATACTGGTGCTCTCGTCTGTCTATTTCGGCAAACCTGCGGATATCGGTGTCGTCATACAACCCTAACAAAATAAAAACCCTTACTGCCATGTTACAACCCATCAGACGTTCAGCAATCCTGCTCATGCTCCTGTTGCTCGGAGCCATTCCGGCAATGGCCGGGGAGGTGAACCTCTCCGTGGCCGCAAGCCTTAAAGAGGTGATCAACGAGCTCACGGCCAAGTATGAAAAAACTCATCCAGGCAGCGTATTTGTGAAAAATTACGGCGCATCAGGTGCTCTCGCCGGTCAGATCGAGAATGGCGCTCCCGCAGACCTGTTCATTTCGGCAAACACCAAATGGATGGACCACCTGAAAGGAAAAAAGCTCGTCGAGGAAACGAGTATCGGTACCTTTGCGAAAAACACCCTGGTTTTTACCGGCTCGACCGGAAAAAAGGTAACTGGCATGAAAGATCTTGCAAAGCTCGACAAGATCGGCATAGGAAGCCCGAAAAGCGTTCCTGCCGGGGAATACGCACAAACCGCCATCAAAAATGCAGGTATGGAACAGCAACTCCAGGGAAAGCTGGTGATGGCCAAGGATGTCCGGGAGTGCCTGATGTATGCGGAACTGGGCGAAGTTGACGGCTCCTTCGTCTATCGTACCGACGCGCTTCAGGGCAATAAAACGAAACTGCTCTTCACCGTACCGCAGAAACTCTATCCTGAAGTGGTTTATCCGATTGCCCTGACGGCATCAGCTGCAAAGAACAGCGATGCGAAAGGGTTCTTCACCTATCTTAAAGGTCGTGAAGCGAAATCGGTATTGAAAAAATACGGTTTCGTCCTGTAACAACCGGCTAAATACCAATCAGCCATGCTGTCGCTCACACCCGAAGACATACAGGCCATCCTGCTCTCGCTGAAGGTGGCGCTTACGGCAACGCTTCTATCGCTGCCGCTGGGGTTCGCAACGGCGTGGCTTATAGTGTTCCGCCCGCTCAGGGGAAAGATGCTGCTGGAAGTACTCGTGAACCTTCCGCTCACCCTCCCTCCTGTCGTTATCGGCTACTTTCTGCTGCTGCTGCTCGGCAGGAACGGATGGGCAGGAAAGTTCCTCGATGCATGGGGCATGCATCTTGTCTTTACCTGGAAAGCCGCCGTGATCGCCTCGGCCACCGTTGGATTCCCTCTTCTCGTTCGCTCGATCAGGCTCGGCATGGAGTCGATCGACCGACAGCTCATCCAGGCATCGCGCAGCCTTGGAGCCAGCTGGCTCGATACGCTCCTGACGGTCGTGCTGCCGCTCTCTGTACGGGGAATTCTTGCAGGTTCTTCGCTGATGTTCGCCCGAAGCCTCGGGGAGTTCGGGGCAACCATCATCGTTGCAGGTAATATTCCCGGCCTGACCCAGACCATTCCTCTCGCTATTTACGACTATGCAAGCTCTCCGTCGAGCACCATGATGGCGCTTTCGCTCTGCATCGTTTCCGTGGTGATTTCCGTTTCAGTACTTTTCATGCATGAGATGCTGGGACGCAACCTCGAAAGGAAGGAATCGCTGTGAAACTGCAGATCGATGTCATAAAAACCCAGGGAAACTTTACCCTTCAGGCCGCTGCTGCGGTGGAAGGGCAGCGAATCGGCATTTTTGGCCAATCGGGTTGCGGCAAATCAACGCTGGTACATCTTGTTTCCGGACTGTTGCAGCCCGACAGAGACGAAATCGCCATTGACGGCGAGACACTGTTCAGCAGCGCGAAAAACATTTCGCTTCCTCCCGAACAGCGCCGCATCGCCATCGTTTTCCAGCAGGCCATGCTCTTTCCGCACCTCGGCGTAAAGGCGAACCTTCTGTACGGCTACAAACGGTGCCGCACGGCAAACAGGCGTATCGACCCGGCAGCCATCATAGATGTGCTGCAGCTCGAACCGCTGCTGAAACGGGGGGTTAATCGTCTTTCCGGCGGCGAAAAACAGCGCGTGGCGTTGGGGCGGGCAGTTCTGTCAAACCCGCGCCTGCTCCTGATGGATGAACCGCTTTCGGCACTCGACGATGCCCTGCGCTTCCAGATCATTCCTTATCTGAAAAGCGTGAGTGCGGAGTTCGGCATACCCTATCTCTTCATTTCGCACTCGGTGCTTGAAATGCAGCTGATGACCGACCGGATTCTCGTCATGAAAGATGGAAAAGTCACCGAAGAGACCACCCCCGATCAGCTTGCCCGAAACAGGATGGCTGCAAGCCAGACCGGGTACCTCAACCTGCTCCACCTGCATCGCCCCTCCATGGAAAACGGACTCTACTCCTATCCCTGGGGCACCGGGAACCTGCTTGTTTCGGATGGAATTGCAGAAAAGACATCGCTGTTCGAGCTCTCGTCGCGCGACATCATTCTCTTCAAACAGCACCCGGAAGCCATCAGCGCCCGCAATCTGCTTGAATGCACCGTTATGGAACTGTTCCGCTCGGATGGACGCGTCGGGGTCGTCCTCTCAACTTTCGGAGAAAAACTCATTGCCGAAATCGTACGTTCAGCTGCAGACGAACTCGATATCACCGAAGGGTCAACCATTTTCGCCGCCATCAAGGCTTCATCATTCAGGAGACTCGACTGAACCATGAACTGCTTTTCAGCAATTATCACCAGCATTGAAACCGATGAATCCGGCTCACTTTTTCTGCTTGAACTCGATGCATCAGGTCTTCAGCTTTCCATGCTGCTCTTCGATCTCAAACCGGCATTCACTGAAGGCTCGTCGGTAAACCTGCTTTTTAAAGAAACAGGAATGGCTATCGCCAGAAATCTCACTGGAGAAATCAGCCTCAGCAACAAATTTTCAGCCACTGTAACCGCCATACGGTCAGGCAACATCCTTGCCGATATCACACTCGCATCTCCTGCCGGAGAGTGCACGGTCATCGTAACAATCCGAAGCATCCAGCGTATGAAACTCGACATTGGTGATTCCGTGACCGTACTGCTTCACGCAAGCCAGATATCCCTTGAAACTCCCCGGATGATCACGGAAAACTGATGTACGAATGATCCGTATTACCGTAGAGAAAAAACTTTCCGGGGCTGAAGGACCATTCACGCTCTCGATTGACCTGCAGATGAAGCCGCAATCGATCCTGACGCTCTACGGCAAGTCAGGCACCGGAAAAACCACGCTGCTTCGCATGCTGGCCGGTCTGGTAAAGCCAGACAGCGGGAGTATAGAGGTGAACGGTGAAATCTGGTTCGACAGCAGTTGCGGAGTATGCCTGCCGCCTCAGAAACGTCGGGTAGGCATGGTATTTCAGGACTACGCGCTCTTCCCCACCATGACGGTACGTGAGAACCTGCTCTTCGCCCAGGAGAAAAAAGAGCCCGGCAAAGTGGAAGAGATGCTCGAACTGACCGGTCTTCTCGCACTCCGCGACCGCAATCCCGGCTCGCTTTCGGGCGGTCAGCAGCAGCGGGTGGCGCTTGCTCGGGCAATTCTGCGCGCTCCCGACATTCTCCTGCTCGACGAACCGCTTTCGGCACTCGACCAGAAAACCCGAGGTCAGTTGCAGGACGAAATACTCAAGGTACACCATCGCTTTGGACTCTCCACGCTGCTTGTTTCACACGACAAGCAGGAGGTGTTCAAGCTCTCGGACAGCGTCGCCGTCATCAAAAACGGATGCATCACCAGAACAGGCACGCCTCACGATGTCTTTCTCGACCGGATCACCTCGAACAAGTTTTCGTTCGTCAGTACCATCCTCTCGATCCGCAAGGTTGATTGCATCTACCTTGCGGTAATCGGTGCCGGCAACGAGCTGGTCGAGGTTGTACTGTGCGAACGCGACGCTGCAAACCTGAAGCCGGGCGACGAGGTGCTCGTAGCTTCGAAAGCCTTCAACCCGATAGTCATGAAACTGAAGGAGGCGACAGAGCCTGGAGATGAAACCCCGCCTATCTGATGCCTCCGCTGTTTCTTGCCGAATATCTCCATTGCTTATTTACAGTTGCCTGGTGTCCTGAAAGAAGGATCGTACTGATCCCAGAACCATTCCGAAACCAGTTTCAGATCATCCGGACTCATTGCCATGGCAGGCATGAGGCCGAATCGTTTGACGGCCGCAGGTTCAAGTTTCGAGTGCGATGCATCCGGCTTCTGCATGAACCTGACCATGTGTTCGACAGCTTTTTGTTTATCGGTAAAAGCCTCCCGATAGTGCAGGGCAATACCCAGCACCGGAGGAGCTGTTTTCGGAGGCGGTTTCATGGAGTGACATACACCGCAGTTGCGCAGGAAAATCTCTTCTCCACCGGTTTTCTCCTGCGATGCATGGCCGGGAGATGAAATGCCCGAAACAAGAGCGACAAGAGTTAAGCAGGTTATAATATTGTTTTTCATAGTTTTTTTTGATCTGTATGGTTTCAGAAATGTCGGTATCTGCCTGACAAGCCAACTAAACCTTACGTTTCCGACACCCTGCCCGACGGTACGGTAAGGCGCCGAAGCGAAAATCGTTGTTAAAGATTGAACGTCACACCGCCGTAGAGATAGGTGCCTGTCGCCCCCGATCCGCCGATATTGCCATAGACATCTGGCTCCACATCTAAAATATTGTCCACACCGAGGAAGAGGCCTGCAACGTCGCTGACCTGTCTGGATGCGTAAACGTGCACCAGCGTATATCCATCAGCTCGCTCTCCTCCCTCGATCCACTGTTTTCCGGCTGTGACAACCCTGATATTTCCCCTGAAACCCGATTGGCTGCTGCCGTATGCAAGCTTGAAGGTATTGGAGACTTCAGGAACATAAAACAGGCTCTCCCCGGTGCTGCCGTCCTCGGTATCGATGAAGCTCAACTCGTCGGAAACCGTGAACCCGTACGGCAACTTCAGGCTTGCCGTAAGTTCGATACCTCTGGTCATTGCTTCGGATATATTCTGTAATTCGTACGCAGGGATGTTGTTCTTTCCCTCCTTGACATAGCCGACGAACACTTCATGAATCATATCCCGCATATCGTTGCGGAATACCGTGGCCCCTAAGGAGAATCCTTTCCAGGCAAGGTCGGCATCGACTTCGTACGACCGGGAACGCTCAGCGTCGAGATCGGCACTGGCATAGACGATCTTCTTTTTTGTATAAAGTGATCCGGTGTACAGTTCATACAGGGTCGGGGCACGGAATCCCTCTCCATAAGAGCCTCTCAAACGCAACAGGTCGCTGACCCTGTACGAGAGAGCGGCCTTCGGGCTTATTGCCGAACCGAAATCGGAGTGGTTGTCGTATCTTGCTCCAAGCACGATACCGGCCCGCTCGCCGATCTGCACTTCGTCCTGAATAAATGCCCCGACATTCCGGGCATCATGCTCAACCTCTCCGTCGGCACGTTCGTCATGCCGGTAATCCATCCCCGCGGTAACGCGATGAATTCCGGCCGTTTTACCTGTCCAGCGGGCTTCGGCCTGCCTGCTTGTCTGCTCAAGTTTTGTCGTGGATGCAGTTCCGCCGGCAACAGGAATCATGTCAGAAGTCCAGTCATACGAAGATTGCCAGGCACGAAGATGCAATGACGACTCCTGCCCTGTTGCAGCATCGAAGCCAACATAGGCCGAAACCCTTTCGGCATCGACGTAACGCTCGAAGTCGCCGCCTGTCTGGGTGCGGTACCCTTCAAGCTCGGTGTCGGCATAGTTGAATCCGAAAGAGAGTGATGCGGAGGGTGACAAATCATAGGTCAGTGCAGTCAGCGCCGAACCGAGAATCCGGTCGTCTCCGTCGGTCATCAGATCGGACTCATCCCGGTCATACCTGTCCTTGTTGTTATAGCCTCCTGAAACCACATACCCGAGGTTTCCGGCCCTGCCGCTCATCCAGCCGTCGGTCACGATCGTTGCCGCGTCGCCATGACGGCTCTCTCCTCCGCGCAGAGTCGCTCCTGCACGAAACGTCTCCGAAGGTTTCCTGGTGATGATATTGATGACGCCGGCAACGGCGTCACTTCCATACAGCGCGGAAGCTGAACCGCGCACCACTTCGACTCGCTCGATCATACCGGCAGGAATTTCGGAGAGATCGACAAAATCCTGAAACCCGGAGGTAAGGCGCATGCCGTCGATGAGTACCAGCGTATGCCTGCTAAGCCCCCTCATCCGCGCGACGCTCTGCCGGCCGCTGGCCGGTTCGAGACTCACGCTCTGCACCTCGGTCAGCACATCCGCAACGGTTTTCGCGCCACTCTCGGCTATCTCTGCCTTGCTGATCACTTCAATCGCTGCAGGAATCTGTGATACCTGCGTTTCGCTGAGCGTAGCCGTTACAACGACCTCTCCGGTTTCGTAATATCCCGGCTCTGCCGTTGCGGAAGCAGGAATCAGAAAACTGCCGATACAACCAGCCAGTACCGGTATTCGTAAAATCTTATTTTTCATTTGGTGTAAAATTGTTGTCGTTGATGTACTGAAAAAACTGCACATAAAAAAGTTCAGGAATCCCGGAGTCGTCCCCGTACTTAACCACATAAGAAAAAACAGGTTAAGAAATTACTGAACGCGCCATGAGTGATGAAGCCGCTGGCGTGTCGCAGCCATGGCCGTAGCGATACGTGATGGGGGATATCGTAAAAACGATGAAATCAAGAGCGAGGAAACAGATCAGTACAACATGTTTTTTCATTGATAGCATGGTTTTCGTTATAACAAAAAAAATATAACGCTGACAAAAAAAACTCAGGCGCCAGAACACCTGGACAACACTTCTGCCGGAGGCCATTTTTCAAGCGGCAGATTTCTGATGGCAAGATGTTGACCGACAAAATAAACGACAGGTTCCCTGAGCTTTCCCGATGCCCTGAGTGTACTGGCATCTCCAATAGTCGCCACTGCGTATGCCTCGTCGGGCCATCCCGATTTCGACACGGCAACGATAGGCATTGCGGCTGAAACTCCCTCTTCAAGGAAAGCTTGTACTATGCCCTCAAGATTTCCTGTCGCCATATAGAGAACAATGGCAGACCCATGCCTGAGCAGCTTGGCCGCATCACGGACAAGAGCGAAATTATCGACAATTACATCGGCGATAAGGCAGGTAACCGAATTGCTCTGGTATTTTTCGCTCAGCGGCAGCGCATAGGTGCATGCCGCTGCCGCTCCAGCAGTAACCCCGGGAACGACCTCGTAAGGTATATGCTGCCGCTCAAGTGCCCGACAATCGTCATTGGCGCCGCCAAACATCATGGGATCTCCTGCTCTCAACCGCACTACCCGGAGCCCCTCGTTATAATATGCTTCGATAAGCTCAACCATCCGGGAGTTCCTTGCAGACACTCCTGCCTGAACGCTCTCTTTTTCTCGCTCCACAAACCGGATGGTAGCTGTTATCGACGCGACAGAAAGCGCCGATTCCGCAGTATGGCAATCGTAAAGAATGACATCCGCATTCCTGATAATCCGGGCCGCCCTGACGGTCAACAGATCCGGACCACCCGGACCGGTACCGACAATGAAAACCGGATAAAAGACAAGTTCATCGATCATTTTTCACTATCAACCCTTTTCGTTATATAATAAAGGAAATAACGAATAAAAAGAGAATCCCTTTGCAATTAAAATCAAGATCACACACTAAACATAATTTTCAAAGAAATTTTTACATATTCGTCTAATTATTTAAGCATTTGAAGCAACTTTACTTAAATAACAATAAATATACTTAATGTTTGACTATCGCCTGAAGGTTTTCGACGCGGTCGCCCGGCGACTGAGCTTTACAAAAGCCGCAGAAGAGTTGTGTATCACCCAGCCAGCCGTCACGAAACACATCAAGGAACTTGAAAAACATTTCAGGGCGCAACTCTTCGAGCGCAAAGGTAACGGAGTAGCCCTGACCGAAGGAGGTCTTCTGATACTGAAACATACCGGATTGCTTCGGGAGATAACCCGACAACTCGAGTATGAGATTCACAGGCTCCATGACGCACATCAAGGACTGCTGAAACTGGGAGCGAGCACGACAGTTGCCCAGTACGTACTGCCGCCACTGCTTGCAAAATTTCACCGGGTTTACCATGACGTGAATTTGCAGATGCTTACAGCCAATACCGAGCAGGTAGAACAGGCTCTGATCGGCAAAAAAATCGAACTGGGCATCATCGAGGGGGATTCGAAGCGAAAGGACATCATCTATACCCCGCTTGCCGACGATGATATCGTACTGGTAAGCGGAGCAAAAAATCCCCGCGCAAAAAAAGAGGAAATCAGGATCGAAGATCTTGTCGCTATCCCCCTGCTGTTAAGGGAGCCTGGTTCCGGAACGCTTGAGGTCATTACCCATGCCCTTAAAAGCTCGAACCTGCGGATAGCGGATCTTGCCGTGGAAATGTATCTCGGAAGTTCGGAAGCCATAAAATCCTATCTGCTGCATTCGCAATGTATGGCTTTCATTTCACGACATGCCATCATGCATGAAGTTGCAAATGGATTGCTGAAAGTCGTAACGATCAGAAAATTCTCGATCCGCCGAAGGTTCTTCTTCATCACACTGGAGGGTCAGATCGGAGGACTTCCGGAAGTGTTCATGCGATTTGCCTCCGACCATTAGAGCGATCTGCTTCCCGCTCCATTCTGAACTGCAGTCCTGTGTTTACAGGGCTCCCATAACCTGCCGTTATGCCGGATCACGTAATACGATTGGCCTGATAACATTTTTTCGGCAATCTTGACCCATAACCTCAAGTAACGCAAAACAGATGCAATGAGACACTGTGAACATGGAAAGACCCAGGGAATCATTAACGCATAAAAGGAGCCTTATGGATAACAACGGCAACAACGAAAACATGGCTACCGGCAATGCTACCCATCGTATCGAAACGGAATTACCAACCGGGGAACTGATCCGCGAAGCTGAACGGTGCGGATTCCGATGCCAGGCAAAAACAGCGAAACATACCATTGATTCATTGTTTCCGGGGGTTCTGGCGTCCATCACCGTAGCGGCTGCAGCAACATTTCTTTCCGATCATTACGGCGCACCGACCATGCTTTTCGCACTCCTGATCGGCATGGCTTTTCGTTTTCTTTCCGAAGATAAAGGAAAGGCACTTCCGGGCATCCAGTTCACTTCAAAAACCATTCTGCGTATCGGAGTAGCTCTTCTCGGCATGCGCATTACTTTCGCAGAGATTCAGCAACTTGGTATCAAACCGATCTCCATCGTCATATGTTCGGTTCTGCTGACCATCCTGTTCGGTCTTTTTCTCTCAAAATTCATGGGTCGCGGCAAACGGTTCGGCGTACTTACCGGGGGAAGTGTCGGTATCTGCGGAGCCTCGGCAGCACTTGCAATTGCAGCCATACTGCCCAAAGATGAATACATCGAACGCAACACTATTTTCACGGTCATCAGCGTCACCGCCCTGAGCACTCTTGCAATGATCCTGTACCCGGTAATTGCAGTTCAGCTTGGGCTCGATCCGCAGGCATCCGGAATTTTCCTCGGGGGCACCATTCATGATGTCGCCCAGGTTGTCGGTGCCGGATATTCCATGTCGGACGAGACGGGAGATATCGCTACGGTTATCAAGCTGCTCAGGGTAGCCATGCTTGTTCCTGTAGTCTTCACTCTCTCGCTGATATTTCACAGCAGGAACAACACAGAAGGAAGCGAGGCAAAGAGTTTTTTCCTGCCTCCGTTCATCATCTTTTTCATTCTGCTGGTAGGTCTGAACAGCACAGGAATCGTATCAGAGCCGGTACGCACCATTATCGGAGATATCTCTCGCTGGTGCCTGGTTGCGGCAATCGGCGCTCTTGGTATGAAAACATCCCTGAAATCACTTTTTCAGGTCGGCTGGAAACCTGTTTCGATTAGGGGTTTGGAAAATACTGATATACCTATTATAATGTTTTCATATCGCAACG
>DYNE01000002.1 GCA_020721225.1 Pelodictyon luteolum
ATTTATCGAAAATCAATAGGTTATACGATTTTACGCCAAGGAACTTCGGATTAACCACTTTCCATTCAAGTCGATTATTATTTCCTGATAAGTGCTCATCAACAAGTCATTCCTTAATCGGTTTTTAGCCATGGTTCAGGATTATGGTATTTCTTTCTTGATTTACATGTGGATCCGTTTTTGCTTTAGCTTGATTACTACGGAATCAATTATTGTGGAGAGCTTAGCTTACCTTTGACTTTAGCTATAAAACAGACGTTTCGCCCACTCAACTCACTTATTGTAAAGTATATCGAAAACCAATCGACATCTGCATGGACTTCTAAAATACGATCATAAGCGCTCGTTGACAGACTGCCAATTATATCACCATCTGAATTTTCGAGATCTAACGTGATAAAGGGTAATTCAATTGATGAAATATCGCCTTCATTGGTCCAAGCCCGAACAATTACTTCTCTCGTATTTTCAATCGCACTGTTCCGTTCATTTCTGAAAAACACAAAAGCACCAGCAATACCACTAAGTATTGCAACGCCATATGCAAGAACTTCGAATAAATCCTTAATGCTCCATTCGATCATCTTATAAGATTCAATGCTATTCCAATATCGACATCATTATCTCGTTTAAATACACATCTTTTTTGCGTCCTCATCAAAGATATTACTTTTTTCCTTTCTTCCCCCCTGTTCTCCCCAAAACAACCCCGCCAGCAACCATCAGCACCGCAACGCCGAAGGCGGCAAGCGACACATACCTTCCCTTGTCGAAATCGGAGCGGTCGTAGGTGTAGGTGAGTTCGTGTTCGCCTGCGGGAATCCGCACGCCGCGGATGAGGCCGTTCACCTCTTTCGTAAAGACGGGCCTGCCGTCGAGGATCGCCTGCCAGCGGAGAGGATAGAAAATCTCGCTTGTCACGAGGAACGCTTCGGAGGGGGCGCTGATTTTCAGCGTCATGCTTTCGGCTGTGCGCTGCATGGCGGTGATGGTGCCTTCGGCGAAGCGTCTGGTACCCTGCCATTCTGTGCCGTCAACGTACACCGAACTGCAGTTACTGCCGTCCTGAAGCACCTGCGTGAACAGGTCGTCGCGGCTCTGGACGCCGGTTACCGTGGTGGCGAACCAGGCTCTCGGGCAGCTTGCTTTCAGGCGGTAGACCCATGCGGACACGTCGCCGGAGACGAGGCGGAGGGTGCCCTGCTTCACCGGTTCGAGGTCAGGATGCTGCACCTCTGCTGGTGAGACCACGTAGCGGACGTTCATCATTCTGAGTGCTGCAAGCGAGGAGAGGTTCTCCGTGCGCTGCAGGAACTCTTCGTAATTCCTGATTTTTGCGGGGTGGTAGCCGCCGACCGATTCGATGCCGGAAAGGGCGAACTTGTTTTCGCCGAAAAGCGGGCCGATTGGATAGATGCGGAACGGGCCTTTCTGTGAAGAAAGAAAGCTCGTGACGTCGTCAGGCGCAAGTGCGGTTTCGACCTGCTGGCGCTGCACCAGTACGGGAGAGCGGAGCGAGGCTTCCGGGGGGCTGACGATCTTCGCGTTGAGCAGCAGCAGGTCGCCGATGGCGAGCACCACGATCACTGCGGCGAGCTTCGCGCCGGAGAGGAACTTCCTCATTCCGGGCCAGGCGAGACCTGCAACGAGAGCTACGAAAAGGGAGGACATGATCACGCTGTCGCGGATGCCTTCCCACCGAACCTTGTTGACCATGAAGGCCAGATCGAAATTTTCGACCGGGGGCGCGGGAAAGATCGAGCGGAAGAATCCTTCGAATCCCTCGCCGGCAAGCAGGATAAGCACAATCACAAGGGCGGCAGCGAGCGCGAGCGATTTCAGGGGGATCCTGAGCGACTTTTCGGGCGCGTCGAGCAGCCAGTGCAGGCCGAAACCGGCGAGCAGCGAGAGGTTGAGCCCTGCGACGATCAGCACCATGGATGGCACCCTGAACCGACTGAAAAGCGGAGCGAAGTTGTAGAAAAGGTCGAACACCGGGCTGAAGAAGCTGCCGAAGGAGATGAGCAGCGCAAGCAGCGTGCTGCCGCCGAGAAAGAGCACGAAGGGATCGCGGCGCCGGGCGACGAATCCCGCCAAAGCAAGCAGCAGCAACACGATACCCGCATAGTGCGGGAAATCCGTGAATGGCATGAATCCCCAGTAGGTGACGCCCCCGAAACCGTAGAGGCCGGGCACGAAAAAGGTGAGCAGCTCCATCGGGTGCATCGACCACATGGTGGAGTACTCCATTGCGGCTCCGCCTCCGCCGGCCGCTCCCCTGACCGAATATGCGGCATACTCCGATGCGGGCAGATACACTGCGGCCGATATGGCGATGCCGACTGCACAGGCTGCAGCGAAAAAACCGGCTTTCTTGAGGCTCTCTTTCACCGTTTTGTGAGCGGAGACAAGCAGCACCACGGCAAGCAGCCCCATGAGCATCCAGGTGTACCAGGCGATCTGCACATGCGCACGCTGAAGCTGAAAGCCGAGCAGGATCGCGAGCATCCCCGCGTCCCCAAGCAGAGCGCGGGTGTCAAGAGTTCCCAAGGAACCCAAAGCGCCTCTGGCGCTGCGAGTGTCAAACACTCTGAGTGTAGCCCAGAGCACCCACGGCATGTAGGCCGCGGTCATGAGCTGGCTGCCGTGGCCATGCACGAGCATGGCGGTCATGTAGGGGTTCAGCATGAAGGCCGCGCCGCCGAGAAAGGCAGCGGCATGGTGCAGCCGAAAGGTGCGCAGAAGCGCGTAACCGCCGAGACCGGCGAAACAGAGGTGCAGGATCTGCGAACCGATATCACCGAGCGGCAGGCGCGAAATGATGAGGTTCGGATAGTAGAGCCCTCCGAGGTAGCTGAACGCCTCGACGGTCGGCATGCCCGCAAAGGTCCATGGCTGCCAGAGCGGGTATTGACCCGATGCGTCGCGCAGACGGTCGAGCGCGATGGAGGAGGCCATCGGCACCAGCGAATCGGGCGCGGAGAGCGTCATCGGCAGGAAGAGGAGCTGGTAGTAGAGCACGAGTGCAAGCAGCAGGTACGCCGCAGCGGCTGCGGCGTAAGGCAGAACCCCGTTCTTCGCAGGGATCCCGCTCGATGGCGCCGTGACCGGCTTATCCGGCTTTACTCTTTTTGGCTGCTTTGTCTGCTTTGCTGACTTTTCTGACATTATGATTGTGGACGACGGTTGGGCACAATGGATAAAATAAGTTCCCGATCCTCTGCTTCCAACCTGAACAGCAGGATCAGGGCAAGATAAACGGCGGAAGCGATTACGACGCCGGTGAGCACCGCAACCGCCGGGCCGAGCCCGAGCAGCCACGGCCTGCAAAGCCAGAGCAATATGGCGGTGCCTGCCCCTGCCGCCGCCGGTTTCCAGAGCGCGGCGGAGAAGGAGCTGACGCCGAGCACCCTTGAGACCTGCAGAAGCCTGAGCGCGGAGAGCAACAGCATGGCGCCGAGCGAGGCCGCGGCCGCGCCGGCGGTGCCGTAGAGCGGGATGAGCAGCACGGAGAGCGCCACCTGCACCGCAAGCGCGACGAGCGCGTTCAGAAAGGTGACCCGCGCATGGCCCGCCATGGAGAGCACGGTTCCGGCGATGCCGCCGAACGACTGGGCGAACGCGGCTGCGGCAAGCAGCGCGAGCGCCGGAGCGGAAGCGGAAAATCGGAGCCCGAAAAGCAGCAGCACCGGTTCGGGCAGCACCATCAGAAAGAGCGTGGCGGGAGTGACGAGGAGCACCATCCATCGGGTGACGAGGCGGTAGAGCCGTCCGGTTTCGGCGCTCTCGTCCCCGGCCTGCAGGGCGGCGACGAGCGGGGCGGCGATGCCGGAAAATGCCGGAAGCACGGCCCTGAGCAGCCCCGCGGTGCGCGCGGCGGGCTGGTAGAGGCCGGAGAGCACCGGACCGCCGAGCATGCCGAGCAGGAGGATGTCGAGCCAGTAGGCGATCATGCTCACGAGCGAGACCCCGAGCAGCGGAAAGGCGAAAGCCTTCATCCGGCGATCGGCCGGCGCGCCGAGCACCTCCCTGATGCCTGTGCCGGTTTTCAGGCGGAGCTGCCGCCAGATCCAGAGGCAGGAGAGCACGGAGGCCGCCGTATAGGGCACGAGCAGCGCCGGGCCGGGAGCGTTGGCAAACGCGAGCAGCAGCGTGAGGGCGAGCATGGCGATGGGTGCGATGAGCTGCGTTGCCACGATTTTCGGCACGAGGTCGCGGTGCCCCTGCAGCGCATGGCCCGCAACCGTGGCAACCACGTTGAAAGGCACGGCCACGGCGTAGGAGAGCAGCGCAAAGTGCAGCAGCGTGCCGCCGCCCCCGAGCGGAGCGCTACCACCATTAAACAGCCGGGCGAGCGGCGCTGAAAAAAGCATGACGAGCAACGCGGGAACGAGGCTCATGAAGAGCGCGCTGCGAATGGCGAGCCCCGCTGCGTCCGATGCCTTGCGACCTTCCGCCTGGTAGATGTTGACGTAACGCACTGCGGCGGCGTCGTAACCCGCCACGCCGAAGGTCTCGACGATCTGCATGACGGCGAGCGCGAGGGCATAGACGCCGAGCGACTCCTCTCCGAGCATGCGGGCCACCGCCATATTGAAGGCGAAGCGCACGGCCTGGCCGAAAATGAATCCGCCGTAGGAGATGCCGGCCTGTCCGGCGATGAGTCTGTTCCGGCTTGCGGATCGGTTCCTGTTCATCCGGCCTCCCTTTCCGATGCGCGAAGCAGCTCGGACTGCATGCGGGAGGCAAGCGCGTCCCAGCTGTGCTCCCTGGCGAAAGCCTGCCGTTCGGCCCTGCGGACGTCGCGGAGCGCTTCGGGCACCATGGCCACGAACTCGCCGGGCGTGCCTGCGATATGGATCACCCCGCGGGCCGCGCCGAGCGCGCTGCAGTAGTCGATGGCCAGCACCGGCACGCCTGCCGCGGTATATTCGTAGAGCTTGTTGGGGTGCGATGCCCTTTTGAGCGGGTCGCGGAGCAGCGGCATGAGCGCGAGATCGAATCGCTGCACCCATGCAGGCAGTTCGCGGTAGTCAATCCTGCCGAACCAGTGCACGTTCGGCAGTTCAAGAAGCGCCCGGTTCCGATCCTGCCAGGTGCGGTCATAGGCGGGACCGAGCAGCGCGATCCGGCTGTGCGGGTACGCTGCGGCGGTCTCCCGGAGCAGCTCCGTATCGACCCAGTCCATCGCGCCGGCATAGCCGAGCAGCGGGCCGCCTTCCGCAGCGAACGCGGCAAGCTCGGGCGGCGCATCCGGAAGAGGCGTGGCGAAGTGGTCGTACTCGACGCCGTTGCCGAGTTCGACGCAACGGACGGTTGACGGAATCGGAAGCCTTGCGGTGAGTTCCGGACTGACCGAAAAGACGAGCCCGCACCGTTCGAGGTAGCGCGAGAGGTAGTCCGGCAGCCACGAAGGAGAGCCGGGAAAGGCGAGATGGTCGTCGTTGGCGTCGTAGAAGCGAAGAGCGCACGGCATCCGTGCCGCAACCCTTCCCCAGTACACGTTGCTGAGCCCGACGATGCGGTCGCGCGAAGCGAAACCGAGCCTCCGCAGCCAGAAGCGCAGGATGAGCTCACCGGCAGAGGCAACCGCGTTGCGGAAGAGCGCGACGTCGAGCAGCCGGCCGATGCGGTAGGGAACGGTTTTCAGGAAAGGCATGGTGACCACGGTGACGTTGCCCCGCGTCACGGGCAGCCAGTGCGCGGGCCTCCCCAGGGCGTACGGTTCGACGAAGAGGATGCGCCAGCGCGACGAAAAACGCTGCAGCAGCCGCTGCTTTCTGGTGGAGAGAAAATCCCACTGGACTTCCGAGAACCAGACAAGATCCACCCGCTCCCGCAAGCCTGAATCAGGATTTCGCAAGTTCATAGATCAACACCTTTTCATAGATAGCCCGCAGGAGCGGTTTCAGGCCGGTCAGATAGAACGGCCAACGGCGTATCCGGAACGCATCGTGACGCACCACGCGGAACCCGGCTCTCGAAAAGAGCGACTGCAGCGCCTGTGGTCTCATTTCATGAAAATGGTCCGGGCTTGCGAGCATGGCGGGCTTCGCTGCCGGTACCGAAACGAAAAGCCGGCTGTCCGGCCCGGAGAGCACCTTTCGCGCTTCGAGCAGCGCATGCAGAGGATTGAAAAGATGTTCGAGCACTTCGAACGCCGTCACCACGTCATAGCGGCCTGAAAGCGCGTCCACATCGAGATCGCAGCAGCTGCTCTCGAACGTGCAGCCGAAAAGATTTTCAAGCTCGCCGACGAGAGGCGTGCGGTCGCCGAGATCCAGCGCCGAAGCAGCTTTCGAACGGGCAAACGTCGAACTTTCGACGAAGCGCATGGTTTTCTGCCACCGGATGCGGTTCGCCTCGTCCGAGCAGTAACGCTGGTCGATGGTGTTCCGGTATTGCGAAATGTTACTCATGATCTCCCTGTCGGTTTTCGTACGATACGGTGCAGCAGCGCGCCCGCCGCCTGCATGAGCAGGGCGAACGGATAGAGGATGAATCCGCTCCATGCCCGGTGCTTTCTCATAAGGTACAGCATTGCCGCGCTTTTTCGCACGATCTTGCGCGGATGCATGCTGCTGCCGTAGGATGCGGAAACCCGGTGCCACACCCGCGCCGCCGGTTCGCAGATCACGGTAAGGCCGGCTTTCCGAACGCGAAGCGAGAGATCGACATCCTCGCAATACATGCCGAATCGCTCGTCGAAACCGCCGAGACGCTCAAAATCGAGGCTCCGCATGGCGATGCAGCACCCGGTGGCGTAGCCGGTCTCTTTGCGACGGGCGTACGCCGGGCCGTACAACTCGCGGATGCCCTCGTGCCGCACCAGCCCAAGGCCGAGCCGCACCACGCCGCCTGCGTACCATATCCGGTCGGGATCATCCATATAAAATATTTCAGGCACGGCAATGCCTGCATCCAAGTCATCCCGCAGTACCGCTGTCAGCCTGGCAACGGCGTCCGGCGCAACGACGGTATCGTTGTTAAGGAAGATCACGTATTCGGGATTCTTCTGCATGGCGTGCCGGAACCCGGCGTTGTTACCGCCCGCATAGCCGAGGTTGCGTTCGAGCGCGAGCAGCTCCACGCCGGAAAAGCGCTGCCGCACCGCATCCGCCGAATTGTCGGTCGAACCGTTATCGACAACAAGCACCCGTAAACGCTCCGAAAGCAGCGGTTCGAGCGACCCGAGGCAGCGGAGCAGATCGTCCTTTCCGTTCCAGTTCAGGACGATAACCGTGGTCAGGGGGGGAGCGTTCATGGCTTTGCTACGGACTGGATGAAGCTCGCTGCCTCTCCGGCAAACCGTTCCCATGAGTGGCCGGCGGCGTACTCCCTGACCGATTGCGGCATTGCCGGGCGCCGCGGGTCGCCGAGAAACCCGATTACGGCGGCGGCAATCGCCTCCGAAGAGAGATCGCCGGCAATCCATCCCGTCCGGCCCTGTTCCACCTCTGCGGCAAGCCCTCCTGCAGGGGTGACGATAACCGGCAGGCCGTATCCACAGGCAAGCTGCACCACGCCGGACTGGGAGGCCTGACGGTAGGGAAGCACCGCTGCGTCGGCGGCGGCAAAATAGCAGGCGGCATCGCGGTCGCTCGCGTAACCGGGACGGAGATCCACGCTCTCCCCTATCCCGAGCCGACCGATCAGCTCCCGGAATGTTGCTTCCGGTTCGTAAAACTGGCCGGCAACGAGCAAACGGGCTTCGGGCCATACGGCAAGAATGGCGGGCATGGCGCGAAGCAGCAGATCGAGCCCCTTGTAACGGCGCACATAGCCGAAAAAGAGCAGCACCGGCGCTTCGGCGTCATAGCCGAGAGTGCGGCGGGCTTCGCTTTTTTCAGGCTGGACGCTGCCGGAAAAGGTCGGGAAAGGCGGATAGGGCGGATGATAGAGCTGAACGACCGGTTTGGAGTTGCCGGCGGCGGCGAGCGCACCGGCCACCTCTCGGGAAAGCGTGATGAACCCGTCAGCCGAAGCAAGCAGCAGCTTCTGCAGTAACGGTTCAAACATGAAGGGTTCGTGGGTGGAGAGGTTGTGCAGCAGCACGACGGTTCGGATGCCGGAGAGCTTCCTGACGGCGAAGAGCAGCGGAGCGAGCAGGCCGGTCCAGTAGGCGACAAGCAGCACCTCGGGGCGTTCGCGTTTCAGATCGCGAAGCAGGGTGAGCCAGGTAAGGGGATTGTATAAAACAATAAGAGCATCCCCTCCATTGGCAGCACTCCGGTATTCGGGAACTTCGGGGGCGTGGCCGCCTGTGAGGAAGGATGGATAGAGTTTTTTGAAACCCAGACGTCGTACTGCGTGCCCTTTGACCTGCAGCTCGTCCGCAAGGAGGCCGCTGAAGCGGGATATCCCCCCTTTGAGGGGGAAAAAAGGAGAGATGAAGGCTATACGCAAAATGGAAACGGGATAGAGAAAACCTTACGGGTCCTACTGCTCGCCGAACCCCTGCTCAAAAAACTCGACAAGCTGGCGCGCAGCCTCTTCGGCATCCTCGCCATCGAGCTTCAGGGTAAGCTTCGTGCCTTTCGGCGCGGCAAGGCTCATCACCCCGATAATGGACTTCGCATTGATTTCGACACCCTGCATCTCGATATAAAATTCGGATTTGAATCGCGAAGCCAGCTTGACGACGGCGGCTGCCGGTCTGGTATGCAGCCCGGCCTTGTTTTTTACGACAACTTCCTGAACAATCACAGTTTCTGCTTCGTTGTAGATTAAGGTTCCTGTTTTGATTCCTCTTTTCAGAGATTTTTTACCATGGCGATCTCATCACATGCCATCAGTTTCGGACAATGGGTACAGTCGCGCCATATTTTCTGGGGAAAATACTCTTTTTTAATTTCTGAATACCCAAGCTTGCCGAAAAAATGAGGATTGAGCGTCAGGACAAAAACCTCCTTCACTCCCTCCTCCTTCAGAATTTCCTCTGCCTTTTCCACCAGAAGACGACCCGTGCCTCTCCTTTTATAGTTCGGGAGCACCGCTACGGAGCGGATTTCCGCAAGCCCCGACGTATAAAAAGCTACGGCGCAGCATCCGACGACCTCACCCTGATGTTCCGCGACAAAAAAGTTGCGGATGTTTTCGATCACGTTTTCAGCCGAACGTTCGAGCATGATGCCCTCACGCGCATACTCCGCCGTAATGGCCGCAATGGCTCCCGCATCCGAAAGAAGCGCATACCTGACGATCGCTTCTGCCCCCTCTCCGCTCACTCCTCCTCTCTCCTGTCAAGATATTTCTTGTCGGAAGCGTGGGATGAAACCCTCACCCACATCTCGTCTTTCAGCTCCTTGAGGCCCGTGCCGGTAACACTCGAAATAGCGAGCACCGTTACGCCGTCTTCGAAGGAGGGAATAACCAGATCTTCGGGAGCGATATCCATTTTCGTTACAATGGCAATGCGGGGTTTGTCAAGCAGGGCCGCATCGAATTTTTCCATTTCACCAAGAAGGGTACGGTATTCGAGCGCGATATCCCCGGAATCGGCAGCGACAAGCACGGCAAGCACTTTGGTGCGTTCTATATGACGCAGGAACTGCAGTCCCAGACCGCGACCCTCGGCGGCGCCCTCGATTATGCCCGGAATATCGGCAACGACGAACGACTTGTAATCTTCATAGCGCACGATACCGAGATTCGGAACCAGCGTGGTGAAGGGATAATCGGCGATTTTCGGCCTTGCGGCGCTCATTACCGATATCAGCGTCGATTTGCCTGCATTGGGAAAACCGACAAGCCCGACGTCGGCCATAAGTTTCAGCTCGAACTCCAGTTCAAGTGACTCGCCCTTTCCCGGAGGTTCGGAAAACCTCGGTGCCTGACGGGTAGGCGTTGCAAAATGCTGATTGCCGCGCCCGCCTCTTCCGCCGTTAGCGATCAGCACTTTCTCGTCGTCAATGGTCAGATCGGCGATTATCTCTTTTGTGGCCGCATTGCGGACAACCGTACCGCAAGGCACTTCAATCACGATATCGGCACCGTCCTTTCCGGTTTTTCTGGAACCCTGGCCATGCGTTCCCCGTCCGGCATCATAGTGCCGTTTATATTTGAAATCGAGCAGCGTGGTCAGATGGCTGTTGGTTTTCAGCCAGACATGACCTCCCCTGCCGCCGTCTCCTCCGTCGGGACCGCCCTTGGGAACATATTTTTCCCTTCGAAAACTTACACATCCTTTCCCACCGTCTCCTGCCTGTACAAAAATAGTCGCACTGTCAACAAACTTCACTCTGTCACCTGCCTTTTTGAATAATCGTCCTCATTATGTATCGTTAGTAAAGGAGACCCCTGTTAATTTGTTACGTATCGCGTCAATTAACAGAAACGCCCTGAACTCTTATCGTAACCCAACCATTGCGTCAATGGCAAAACCTGCTGCAGCAGAGCAGAAACAGAAAGCTCTTTCGATCGAGGAGCTCATGACCCGACTCGAAGAGATAACCCGCACTATCGAAAATCCCGATACCGGCATCGAAAGCTCGATCACCCTCTATGAAGAGGGACTCAAGATTGCCGGTCAGTGCAAAGAGCGGCTGCAGGAGGCAAGAAAGAAAATAGAGGTCATCAATCCCGACCTTGCAAAAAACTGGCCCGATAATGCCCGTACTCGAGACCTCTTCGAATCCTGACCGGATGGATGGATTCACCCGTCGAGACGACTTTTCAGCACATCGTTGACGACCTGCGGATTGGCCTTGCCTTTCATGCGAGCCATGCACTGTCCCACAAAGAAACCGAACAACTTGGTCTTTCCCTCCCGGTAGTCGGCAAGCTGTTTGGGGTTGGCCTCCAGTATCTCGTCAACCGTCCGCTCGATTGCCCCGGTATCCGAAACCTGGGCAAGCCCTTCCCGATCGACGATTTCTTCGGCAGAAGCTTCGCCTGTCTGCATCAGTTCGAAAACCTGCTTGGCGATGGTGTTGCTGATGGCTCCCTTGCCGATAAGCCCGATCAATCCTCCAAGCCGCTCCGGCGAGATTGCGAACTCCATAATATCAAGGTATTTCTCCTTCAGCGTACGCATCACCTCACCCATTACCCAGTTTGAAGCCGCCTTTGCGTCGCCGCAAACCTTCAGGGTCCGTTCGAAATAATCGGCTATCTCGCGTTCGACCGTAAGAACTCCGGCGTCATATGGCGGAATTCCGTACTCACTGACAAATCGCCGCTCGCGGTCTTCGGGAAACTCGGGAAGTTCGAGCCTTATGCGTTCGAGCATCTCCTGGTCAACCAGCAGCGGCACCAGATCGGGATCGGGGAAGTAGCGGTAGTCGTGTGCGAACTCCTTGCCGCGCATCGAACGGGTCTCGCCCTTGTCGGCATCCCAGAGCCTGGTTTCCTGCACGATCGTTCCGCCGCCATCGATGATGTCGATATGACGCTGCATCTCGTAATCGATCGCTTTCTCGACATTCTTGAAGGAGTTCATGTTCTTGATTTCGGTGCGGGTACCGTACTCCTCTGCGCCGAAAAGTCTGACCGAAACGTTTGCGTCGCAGCGCAGGCTGCCCTCTTCCATGTTGCCGTCGGAGATACCGAGATACTTCACGATCTGACGCATTTTCTGCAGATAAGCCGATGCCTCCCTCGAAGTGCGGATGTCGGGGTAACTGACGATTTCAAGAAGCGGCACGCCGCAACGGTTCACGTCGATATAGGTGTCGTCGCCGATATCGTGAATCGACTTGCCGGCGTCCTCCTCGATATGGATCCTGATCAGTCTGATGTCTCGGTACCCCTCCCCGACATCGATTCGCAGCATGCCTTCGGTGCATATCGGTTCTTCGAACTGGGATATCTGGTACCCTTTCGGAAGATCGGGGTAGAAATAGTTCTTTCTGGCAAGAATGGAGCTCGGGGCGATCGAGCAGCCGGTCGCCAGGCCGAGCTTGACTGCATCCTCGACAACGCGACGGTTCAGCACCGGCAGGGCTCCCGGAAGAGCCAGACAGACCGGGCACACATTGGTGTTGGCCGGATTGCCGAATCGGGTTGAACAGCCGCAGAACGCCTTGCTGTTGGTATTGAGCTGACAGTGGACCTCGAGGCCCACAACTAATTCATATTTCATTACAACATTAACTCTTTATTGATAAACCCCGATCCCCTTTCCCCCGTACCCGGTTCGCGCTGTCAAAGCGGCTTGTAGCTGAACTTCTGTCCTCCGACGGTGGCTTCCGCCATGACGCCGGCTTTGGGAATAACAAAAATCGCCACGCCATTCGAATAATCGCTGTTGGTGGCCATGCCGGTGTTCACCAGCACTGCGGTAGCCTGGGCATTCAGCTCAAAATTACCTTTCTTGAAATTATCGAAATCATCCTTGCTCTTGAAAAATACAATCTCGGCAAACGACTGAGCGCCAAGCTGAGGCCCGACATTCACCTGGGTAAGCGACGAATGGCCCACAAGGGTATTGAGCTCATACACATACCCGCTCCCGCGAGCCCCCCCGAGCAGAATGACGCCTCCCTTGTAAACATCGTAAAACACGGCATAACCGTAGGCATGCTCAAAAAAACGGTCGAGACCGGGAGCATTTTTCCTGAAATACTCGACCCCCTGACGGGCGTTATCCTCCTCCCTCGGATCCCACCCCGCAAAGGCACTCTGTACAACCATTCCTGCCAGCATGAAGGCAAGCACAACGATCCGCATCATTTTCATCGCATCACTCCGTTTTTCGTTCGTTAATAAAATCAAACCATAGAAAACATACAATGTCATGCAACCTTGAATGTACGAATTTTTGAAAGAAAAGAGAATGGAGTAAGATTGTTGGCCGCAGGCGGTGGGCAGTGAGCCGGAAGAAAAAAGTATAGCTCGCTTCGCATTGCTGGAGTATAGCAGTTTCGATGCTTGAGAGGAAAACGGGTTACGGGTGCTTCAGAAACAATCGGGGCAGCACTCGGCCGCCCCTTTTCTGCTATTGAGTTATCCAGCCATCAAGCCCTCTGCTTAATTTCCTCCGTTTTCGAGCTCGCGTTTGAGGGCTTCGCGCTCTATTTCGAGGCGGCGGATTTCGCGGTTGAGGCGGTCGAGTTCTTCAGGGCTGCTGTCGATTTCGAGCCGCAGGCGCGATGAGGCTTCGTCGATCAGGTCGATGGCCTTGTCGGGCAGAAACCGGTCGGATATGTAACGGTTCGAGAGCTCGGCTGCGGCAACGAGGGCGGCATCCTTGATGCGCACACCGTGATGGATTTCGTATTTCTCCTTGAGTCCGCGCAGAATGGAAACCGTGTCTTCCACGCTCGGCTGATCGACCAGGACGGTCTGGAACCGCCGTTCAAGAGCGGCATCCTTTTCGATATGCTTGCGGTATTCGTCGAGCGTCGTAGCCCCGATACAGCGCAGTTCGCCTCGAGCGAGAGCGGGCTTGAGAATGTTGGCGGCGTCCATGGAGCCTTCGGCGGATCCGGCGCCGACCAGCAGATGGATCTCGTCGATAAAGAGAATGATCTCTCCGTCGGCGGACTGCACCTCCTTGACCACGGCTTTCAGTCTCTCCTCGAACTCGCCGCGGAACTTCGCTCCGGCGACAAGCTGGGCGATGTCGAGCGCAGCGATCTGCTTGCTCTTCAGGTTTTCGGGAACGTCGCCGGCCACGATACGCTGGGCGATACCCTCTACAAGCGCGGTTTTACCGACGCCGGGATCGCCGATCAGCACCGGGTTGTTTTTGGTGCGGCGGCTGAGAATCTGCAGCACCCGTCGAATTTCGTCGTCTCGCCCGATTACCGGATCGAGCTTTCCTCTTCGAACTTCATCGTTGAGATTGCGGGAATATTTTTTGAGGGAGTTGTAGGTATCCTCAGCCGTCTGGCTGGTTACCCGCTGGGAACCCCTGATGGTCGCCAGAACTTTGAGAATGGTGTTCCGGCTGATACCGGCATCCTGCAGCAGGCGCGATACCTTGACGCCGGCTTCGCTCATGGCGATAAAGAGATGCTCGGAGCTGATGTAGTCGTCCTTAAGGCTTTCCGCCTCCTTGAGTGCCGCATCGAACACCTTTCCGAGATTCTGTGATACATATTGACCGGATGCCGATGAACCGGTTACCCTCGGCAACCGATCTATTTCACGGTCGAGAACCTCGAGCAGATTATCCACGGGAGCTTCAAGCTTCTGGGCGATCTGCGCGGTAATGCCGCTTCTGTCTCCGAGCATGGAAAAGAGCAGATGTTCGGGCTCGATCTGCTGATGCTGGCGGCTTCCCGCAAGCGTACCTGCAGCCTGCAGCGCTTCCTGGGCTTTGACGGTA
Source organism: Pelodictyon luteolum (assembly GCA_020721225.1). Taxonomy (GTDB): domain Bacteria; phylum Bacteroidota; class Chlorobiia; order Chlorobiales; family Chlorobiaceae; genus Chlorobium; species Chlorobium luteolum_C. Next base: position 14,273 of record DYNE01000002.1, read on the forward strand.
AATTTATTGGGGTCGAATTGCATCGTTCGTACTGTTTTTGCTGTTAACAAACTCCGGATACAGCGCCTCTGCGACACGTCCCGGCCATTTCAATCATCGTTGTACGGCAAACCGTTCTTGTATAACCGTGTAAATGAGAAAAAAGTTAACAGCCGAAGAGGATGAATCCCTGTAATTTATTACCCTGGCACGAGAGGAACGTATCGGGATGATAACTCCCCGATTTCGACAGGAGGCAGATCCTTCAGCGACATGATCACGATCTCTCATACAGGAAGCGAACGAAACGTTCGAAAAAAAAGCCACGGAAAAACATTTTCCCGCGGCTTTACGACTCATTGTTCCCGAAACCTGAAAAGTCAGGCTGCCGGAGCGTTCCCTGAAGGGGGTTTTGGAAGATTTTTCATGAATGCAGCGGCCACGAGCCGCATGATCTCGCCGCCCGTAGCAAGCAATTCAGCGCTTTTTTCCTGAATATGGCACTGGGTCGCCACCTGATCCTTGAAATACGCGACACCTTCGGCTTCATAGTTCCTGCCGCTGACGTACTCGTCAATCACTTTTTCGGCTTCCGAAAACGGCATATTGAACACCTTGACGCCGAGTTTCGCCCGTTCGATCGGATCAAGGATTTTCTGACCGGTATTCTGCTGCTCCATAGCAATGGGATTAACGTGTTAAAAACTGTGCTGTAACGTCTGTAATGTAAGAATCTTTTCAACAAGAACCCAGCCGCAGGCAGGGGCTGGCTGCCGTCATGAAAACGGCGGCACACTCCCGGGCACCTCTATTGCCGCTTTCCCGCCACATGATGCAAAGCCCGTTCCACAAGCAGCAGCAACATTCCGGCGCCAAGAAAACAGTGGTACAGCGGCTCGCTGCCCAACGGCGCTGAAACCAGACGCGACCGGGAAACAATTCTGTCGATCCGCAAGGCGACCTCGTCATACACCGCGTCGCCTCCCGCGCCCTCAAAGTAAAATCCTCCGGATGCCGAGGCGAGCTGCCGAAGGGTTTGGGGAGAGAACCGGGTTGTCACCACACGGCCTGCGCTGTCAAGTTTTTTCAACCCCGGGCGCTGCGGATCCGGAATATCCGCCCCGTTCCGGCTTCCAAAGCCAAGCACAAAGAGCGAAACGCCGTTTCTTCTGAGTTTTTCTGCTGCGGCCGCTGTCGCCCCCTCGTGCTCTTCACCGTCACTGAGCAGCACGACAATTCGCTCTCCTTCTGCCGTCCCGTCGCTGTCGAGAGGGACGGATCCGGTAAACAGCTGCAGAGCAAGCTCGACTGCCGGAAGAAACGAGGTGCCCTGCTCTTCGATAAGCGCAGGAGAGGCCATGCCAAGCAGAGCGGAACACGCTTCGTAGTCATACGTAAGCGGGCACTGCACAAGAGGCGACCCGGCAAAAAGCAGCAGGGCCCTGCGGCCCTCCCTGACCCTGCCGCCGATACGGAGCGCCGCATCCCTCGCAGCCTCAAGGCGATCGGGAAGAACGTCCCGGGCCAGCATGCTGTTTGAAACATCGAGCATGAACACCAGATCGGCCCCTTTGCGGATGGTCACCCTGTTTCCGCGACAGAGCTGCGGACCGGAGAGAGAAATGAGTAACAGAACGATTCCGGTAAACTGCAGCACGCGACGGACAAGAAACACCCGCTGAGCCGAACCGCTTATCCCGGTACCTTCCGGACCGGACAGGACAAGGCGCTCTCTCGCCTGCATCTGACGCATGTAACCGTAACCGAAAAGCACGGCCAGCGGAATCAGCAGAAGGAGATAGCCGAAATATTCAGGCCAGGCGAAACACATGCGGAATCATATTTATCTTTGCCATTGTCCTATCTGTTTTATCACGGAACCCTCAGCAGCCGTGTGTTGGAGAGAATCGCCTCAAAAAAAAGCAGGAGAAGAGCCGGAACAAGAAGCAACACAAACAGCCCCGATTTATTGCTGGTAACGGGACTCGACAATTCGCTTTTTTCAAGCCGGTCTATGGACTCAAATGCCTCGGCAAGCGATGCGGAGGTTCCTGCCCGGAAGTACCGCCCCCCCGCAGTTCGGGCGACACGACGAAGCTCCCCTTCATCGAGAGCTGACGAAGCAGAAGACGCGGAACCGGCCCCTGCCGTATAGATCCTGATGCCCTGTGCGGCAGCGAAGGAGGCCGCTGTTACGGGATCGATCTCTCCGGCATTGGATACGCCGTCACTGAACAGGATAATGATTTTTTGGTCGGACTGCGAAGCCCGGAGCCGGTTGACGGCAATGAGAACGGCGGTACCGACAGCCGTACCCTCGTCGCGGATGACGTCGGGCGAAACGTTGTCGATCAACATCCCGGTCACCCGGTGATCGAGCGTGAGCGGAGAGAGCGTGTATCCTTTTCCCTTGAACACCACAATTCCGATACGGTCGTTCGAGTGCCGGGTGACAAACTCACGGGCAACCGATTTCACCGCATCGAGACGGCTGCGTCCACCGGCGTCCTTCAGCTGCATCGACCCGGAAATATCGAGCGCAAGCACCACGTCTATGCCGCGGGAGTGCGCAACCGTCTGCTTCACCACAAGCTGTGGACGGGTCATGGCCGCCACGCCGAGCACCAGCGCCATCCAGCGCAGCCACTCCGGAAGCCGCCGCAGAAGCAGCGGGGCCTCGAGTCCCTCGTGCCTCAGCCGCTCGACATCGGGAAACGTCAACGCGGCAACGCGTCCAGTTTTCTCCTGCCGGCGCATCCACCATGCAGCAAGGGCAAGCAACGGCAGCAGCAGCAGCCACAGCGGCTCATCGAGCTCGATACGGGGTATGTGCGAAAACCACTCCTGCATCGCTCTCACCCTCCTCCGTCCCGCCCGGAGCCGATGAGATCCTCGGCCTGGCGGATGGATTTGAGTGATTCGTCAACGCTGGGACGGCTGTCGGCGAATTTGACGAGGTCGCTCTGTTTCAGAAGGGTCATGATTGCGTCGAACGAAGAGACTCCAAGCTTGCGGAGGTCGCGTTCGATCTCCTGCGTGACGGCTTCAAGCGCCCTGATGTGATAGTGCCGTTCGAGGTACTCGCGCATGATGCCGCTGAGCTGATCGTAGCACTCCACCGGAGCCAGGCCGCCGGAAAGCCGGCTGCCGAGTTTGCGGAGTTTGCGATGGGCAACCTGCGCCGGATCGACAGTTTCGGCAAAAAGCCGGACTTTTCGCTTGACGAGAAACAGTGCCAGAAGCACCGCTCCGGCAAGGACGAAGGCCGCAAGCAGGAACGGCATGAGAAGAAGAAAAGGAAATTCCGGTTTTATGGGCGGTTTGAATGGCCTCAGTTCGTTCATGCCGGAGGGGGTGAGCGTTTTCACGTAAACCGATGCCTCAGGACGATGATGCGTCCTGCCGGTACGGTGACCTTCGGAATCGCGAAACATAATGGCGAACTCCGGAAGGTTCTGCCTGCCGGAACCGAATACAGCGAGTTCCAGCTCAAAGCGATCTTCCGCGAAACCCGGAGAGGGCTTTGAGGAAGAGCGGTTTCGTCCGACGAGAACAAAGGGGGCGAGCGCCGAAGAGTCCGGCAGTTCGAGAGCGGCAAGCAGACCTTCGGGATGCCGGACCCTTATCATGCAGATCACCCGTTCGCCGGCATACACGCTGTCCGGAGCTGCCGAAACCCTGACAGCGGGCACTCCCTCCCCTGGTTTCGCACAGGCGGGAAACGGAAGCATGAGCAGCATCGCCATGAGCAGCGAGATTGCCCGGATCAGGATCACCTGATGTTCAGTACTTTCTTTCACGGTAACGGAAAAAAGTGTTCAGTTCCCCGATGAACGAGCGCCCGGTATCGAGCCTGACCGTATCGATTTTCATTCGCAGGAGCCTCTGGCGGAGTTCAGCCGCCTGATGCAGCTGTCCCTCCCGATACTGTTCGAGAGCTTTGCGGCTCCCCGCATCGATGGTCATGCGGCTTCCGGTTTCAGGGTCCTCGATATCGAGCAGGCCGGTTACGGGAAGCTCCCGGTCGAGCGGGTCGCTGATGTGCATGAGCACGAAGTCGTGACGGGCATTCAGAAGCTTCATGCCCCGTTCATAATCGGAGTCGATCAAGTCGGTAATCAGAAAAACGATTGCCTGCCGTTTCCGCATATGGCTGACGAACGTGAGAGCCGCGTCGATGTCGGTCTTTCGGCTTTGGGGCTTCATTCGGAAAAGCTCGTCAAGAATCACGAGCACCTGCTTTCTCCCTTTTCTCGGAGGTATGAAGACCTCAACCCTGTCGGTAAAAATGAGCAGTCCTACCTTGTCGTTGTTCTGAATGGCACTGAACGCCAGTACGGCGCTGATTTCCGCCGCAAGCTCGCGCTTGCTCCGCTGACCGCTGCCGAAAAGCATCGACGCTGATCCGTCAACGAGCAGCAGCATGGTGCGTTCCCGTTCTTCGGTGAAAAGCTTCACGTACAGTTCTTGCTTGCGAGCCGAGGTGTTCCAGTCGATTGTTCGGACATCGTCGCCATACTGGTACTCCCGAACGGTGCTGAATTCAATACCCCGGCCCTTGAAGGATGAGTGGTACTCTCCGCTGAAAAGTTCGGATGCAAGACGCCTTGACCGGATTTCGATTCTTCGGATTGTGTCCGGCAGTTCGTTCCGCCGGTTTTCCTCGCTGAGTCTCATCGCTCTCTTTCAACCGTTAAAAGCCGTTGTGCCGGATCTGTTTTCTGCGAAACCCGAAGGATTTCACAGAATGCGAACCGGGCGGTGCCGAATCTACGGGACCTGGACATGCTGAAGGATTTCGCGGACAAAATCATCCGTCTTTATGTTGTCGGCTTCGGCTTCGTACCCTGGAATGATCCGGTGACGAAGCGTTTCGTATGCGATAGCCTTGACGTCCTCCGGCGTAATGTATGCCCGATGCTGCAGAAAGGCATGCGCTTTGGCGGCAAGCAGCAGAAAAATCGAAGCCCTCGGCGAGGCACCGTACTCGATCATGGCCGCGAGCGAAGCGAGTCCGTACCGGTCGGGATTCCTTGTCGCCACGACAAGATCGACTATGTATCGCTGAACCCTCGGATCGACATAGATCCGGTCGATAAGCCGGCGAGCCCTGACGATATCCCCGGCCTCCACAACGGCCATGACTTCCGGTATGGTTCCCGATGCCGCGGCCTGCTGCATGATTTCAAGTTCCTCTTCGTAGGCAGGATAATCGACTATGACTTTCATCATGAACCGGTCGATCTGGGCCTCAGGAAGAAGGTAGGTGCCTTCGTGCTCGATCGGGTTCTGCGTAGCCAGCACCATGAACGGATCCGGAAGCGAAAAGGTGCTGCTGCCGATGGTGACCTGTTTTTCCTGCATGGCTTCAAGCAGTGCTGACTGAACTTTTGCCGGAGACCGGTTGATTTCGTCGGCGAGAATGACATTGGCAAACAGCGGCCCCTGACGGGGATGGAACTCCATGTCTTTGGGGTTGTAGACCATGGTGCCGACAAGATCGGCCGGAAGCATGTCGGGGGTAAACTGAATGCGCTGGAACTGCAGGTTCATCGCAGAGGCAAAGGTTCGGACAATAAGGGTTTTTGCAAGTCCGGGCACTCCTTCGAGCAGAATATGACCGTTGGCGAGCAACGCGATGAAAACCCTCCGGATAACCTCTTTCTGGCCGATGATCCGCCGTGAAATCTGCTCTTCCGCCCGATCCAGAAAGACCGACGCAACGGCTATCTCCCTGCCAAGTTCCTCAAGTCCTGCTGCCTGCTGCATATATATACCCTACCCGTTAAAAGAGTTTATCGTACCGTCAGTGACTGACGCTGCCCGACTCGTGCCGTCATGGTTTTCTGTAAAAACTCCTGAAACCGAAAACAAGCAGCGCGATACCCGCAATCAGGGCCGGCCAGGTGTAGATGTCGGGGATATAGAAGCCGCTGTTGAGAATACCGACATCGGGAGCAAGCAGCAGAATGAGATCGGCGCCGAGAAGAATCATGAGCACGCCAGGAAAGCTTACCCTGGCCCCCGGTTTGCTATTGTTTACCGGTTTATTAGCTTTTGCCATACGTTCCAGTGAAAATTATAGTCCATGAATATTTTAGGAATAGAAACCAGCTGCGATGAAACATCGGCAGCGGTACTGCTCGACGGCAGAATCGGCTCAAACGTTATCAGTTCACAGCGCTGTCACACCAGCTTCGGAGGAGTCGTTCCGGAACTTGCATCGAGAGAACACGAACGAACAATCGTGTCCATTGTCAACAGCGCGGTAACTGAAGCCAATATAACGAAAAATGAACTCGATTGCATAGCCGCCACCTCCGGCCCGGGTCTTATCGGTGCGGTTATGGTAGGACTCTGCTTCGCCGAAGGCATGGCGTTCGCTCTCGGCATTCCGTTCGTTCCGGTAAACCATATCGAGGCGCATATGTTTTCAGCCTTCATTCCCGAATCGCCGGAACACAAGTCTCCTGAAGGCCCTTTTATCTCGCTGACCGTATCCGGAGGCCATACGCTTCTTTCGCTTGTCCGCGAGGATCTCTCCTATGACGTGATCGGAAAAACACTCGATGACGCAGCAGGGGAGGCTTTCGATAAAACCGGCAAGATGCTCGGCCTCGCGTATCCCGCCGGACCGGTTATCGACCGCCTTGCGGCATCGGGGAATCCTCACTTCCATGCTTTTCCCAGAGCCCTGACGTCGAGCTCGCAAACCAGCAGAAGCTATCGGGGCAACTTCGATTTCAGCTTTTCGGGCCTGAAAACCTCGGTGCAGACCTGGCTGCAGAAGCATACGGCAGAGTTCATACAAACCCATCTGCATGATATCGCCGCATCGGTACAATACGCCATCGTAAGCGTTCTGACAGAAAAAGCCGTTGCGGCTGCGCGGCATTTCCGGACCGACGCTATCTCCGTCGCCGGAGGAGTCAGCGCCAATTCGGCATTGAGAACGGCGATGCAGGAAGCCTGTCGGCATCACGGTATCCGGTTGTATATACCCGGCACGGTATATTCGACCGACAATGCCGCCATGATAGCCTCGCTTGCCGCTCTCATGCTCTCGAAAGGCACCGTGCGGAAAAACAATTATGACGTCGCTCCATTCGCAAGCTTTGCCGCAGGAGCGATCAAGGCATCATTGAAATAATCAGGTTAATACCGTACATTGTGATTCAATTTAAAAAGAGCGTATCGACACAAACACTCATTCATTATTTATACTCGCTATCATGCACGACTTCATTTTCTCTCTTATGCTTTTCGCTCCTCCTGCCGGAGGACAGAACCCGAATCCCATCATTCAGCTTGTTCCTCTGGTCCTGATTTTCGTTGTTTTCTACTTCTTCATGATTCGTCCGCAGCAGAAAAAACAGAAGGAACGGGAAAAGGTTCTCGACAGTCTGAAGAGAGGCGACAGGGTCGTTACCATCGGCGGTATTCATGGTACCGTTGCCGGAATCGATACGGAAAAGAAAACCGTCCTCGTTCAGGTCGGCGATAATGTGAAAATGAAGTTCGACCGTACTGCAGTCGCCAACATCGACAAACAGGAATCAGGAGATAAACTTACCACTACGAAGGAATAAGAAACGATAATGCAAGAGACTCCAGCTCTATTGGTTTTAGAAAACGGATCTGTTTACAGGGGAACAGCATTCGGTTATATCGGCGAAGCGAAAGGTGAGGTGGTGTTCAATACATCGCTCACCGGGTATCAGGAAATTCTCACCGATCCGTCGTATGCCGGACAGATGGTGGCAATGACCTATCCGCTGATCGGCAATTATGGTGTTACCCCTGATGACAATGAATCCTCAAAAGTATGGGCTTCCGCTTTTATCGTACGGGAAGTCTCCCATATTCACAGCAACTTCGAAGCATCGGGCAGTCTGGAAGATTACCTTAAAGCAGCGAAAGTGATGGGGCTTGCCGGCATCGACACCCGCAAACTTGTGCGTGAAATACGTGAAAAAGGGGCAATGCGAGGGATCATTTCCGCCATTGACCTGAACGAAGGGAGCCTGAGGGAAAAAGCGCTCTCGATACCTGAAATGACCGGTCAGGATCTGGTGAAAACCGTTACCGCCGAAAAAAACTATGTTCTTGAAAAAGCGGATGCCCGCTACCATGTGGCCGCATTCGACTACGGCATCAAAAGCAACATTCTGAGAATTCTTCAGAACTGCGGATGCAGGGTAACCGTCCTGAATGCCGCAACGCCGGTCGAAGAGGTCATCGAACTGAACCCTGACGGAGTTTTTCTCTCGAACGGACCGGGCGATCCGGCAGCTGTAGGATATGCCATCGACACCATCAGGGCGCTTGCCGAATACAACCGCTCGACCAGACCGCTGCCGGTGTTCGGCATCTGTCTCGGCCATCAGCTGCTCTCGCTGGCTTTGGGGGCAGAGACCTATAAACTGAAGTTCGGTCATCACGGCAGCAACCATCCGGTAAAAAACCTCGACAGCAACAAGATCGAAATCACATCGCAAAACCACGGGTTTGCGGTTAAAATGGATTCGCTGCCTGAGGATCTTGAAATGACTCACCTGAATCTTTACGATCAGACGGTCGAGGGCGTCAGACACCGCTCTCTGCCCTGTTTCTCGGTTCAGTACCACCCGGAAGCGGCTCCGGGACCGCACGACTCGCACTACCTGTTCGATCTGTTCACCGACATGATGGACCGTGCGAAAAATTGACCTCAGGCAAGAGCTTTAACCATACAAAACCTTTTCTGAAGAGATGAAAAAAAGACTATTCACTCCAGGCCCTACACCTGTGCCGGAAAATGTCATGCTGCGCATGGCCGCACCCATTATCCATCACAGGAATCCCGAGTTCATGGAAATCCTTACCCGTGTACACGAGGATCTCAAGTATCTTTTCAGAACGACGCAGCCGGTAGTTGTGCTCAGTTGTTCGGGTACCGGAGGTATGGAAGCGTCTGTTGCAAGTCTTTTCAAATCAGGCGAAAAAGTCATAACCGTCAATGCCGGTAAATTCGGCGAACGGTGGGGCCAGCTGGTAAGGATTTTTACCGGCAACTGTGTTGAAGAAAAAGTACAGTGGGGAACCGCCATACAGCCCGAACGCATGGCCGAACTCCTGAAAGAGCACCCCGACGCAAAGGGTGTATGCCTTACCCATTCAGAAACCTCTACCGGCACCGCTGCCGACATCAAGGCCCTCTGCGCGCTTATCCGTGAAAAATCCGACGCTCTCATACTCGTTGACGGCATCACCGCTATCGGTGCTCACGAATTCCATTTTGACGACTGGGGTGCAGATATCTGCATCACCGGTTCGCAGAAAGGGCTCATGATGCCTCCGGGACTCGCTCTCGTAGCGATTTCAGAAAGAGCGCAGGATATCATCAATGCGCACACCCATACGCAGCAGTTTTATCTGAGCCTGAAAAAAGCCCTGAAAGCGCACTCGGCAGAAGACACGCCGTTCACTCCGGCAGTTTCTCTGGTCATCGGACTCGATGAAGCGCTGCAGATGATCAAGGCGGAAGGCATTGAAAATATCTGGAAACGTCATGAAAGCCTTGCCGCCGCCTGCCGGCAGGGGTGCAGCGCTCTCGGCATGAAACTTTTCAGCAACTCTCCCTCTTTTGCGGTCACGCCGGTCTGGCTCCCTGAAGGCGTTGACTGGTCGGCATTCAACAAGGCGCTGAAAAACAAGAACGGCATTACGGTCGCTGCTGGTCAGGACGAGTACAAGGGCAAAATTTTCCGCGTCTCCCACCTCGGCTACTATGACGAACTCGACATGCTGACCGTAATCGGCGGCCTTGAACGCGCATTGAAAGATATCAACTTCGATTTTGAAATCGGAGCCGGTGTCAGCGCGGTACAAAAAGCTTTTCTGGGCAATTGACCGCACCCGAAAAACAACAGGTATGCAAAAAAGCCGACCGTAATCGTTACGGTGCGGCTTTTTTTGCTTTTGAACACCGGATAAGCCATTCTTTTTCCGTCTTTGGGTTTCGCGCTCTATCTTGCAGAAAAGAGCTCCTGATATGATGAAACCGCTCTCTCTTTTACTGCTGCTCACCGCATCCCTCTCTCTTCCGGAAGAGTTCCGGCAGTACCGCATGGTGCAGAAAGCTAACCATCACTACCTCTCCGGCGAGTATCACGAAGCGGAACGGCTTTACAGAAACCTGCTGGCCGACGACCCCGACGGAAAATTGAAAACCGCGATCCGCTTCAATCTTGCCGGCACCCTTGCCCTGCAGCGGAAGTATGCCGATGCCCGTAGCCTCTACCGCAGCATCCCGGCAGGCAGGGAGGGAAAAAAACTCCGTAACCCGATCGACTACAATGAGGGCTCCTGTTTTGCACGGGAAGCTCTTGCCGCTGAAAAACCGGGCCGGAAAGCGGAGTTGCTCGGGCAGGCTCTCCGCCGTTATACCGCAGTTCTCTCCCGCGATCCCGCAGACACCGATGCCCGAATCAACTATGAAATCGTCTATAGGATGGTGCAGAAACAGAACGCATCATCTTCTTCGAAGTCCGGTGGTCGGGGTGAAAACGGGAATCAGGATCCAGCTCCAGCGGGCAACCAGAGCATGAAGTCGGCTGAGCGAATTCTGGAAAACGCACAGCTGCAGGAAAACGAGGTCATGCGCAGAATCCCGCAAATCCATGACTCGGGCGCAGCATCGGCAAAAAACGTCAAGGACTGGTAGCGAACCATGAACGGTCAAAAAAAAGTTCTGCTGGTTTTTCTCCCCTCCGAAAGTGGCGTCGATGGGGCGCGCTCCCTCTACACCGAACAGGAAAAAAGCCGGCTTACGCAGTGGGTCAACCACTCCGTAAGAAAGCTGATCAAGCAGACCCAGTTTGCGATTCCTCCGCTGTCGCTCATGATCCTCAGCTCGATCGGTGTGCCGGGAGTCGAGCAGCAGATCTGCGATATGCGGTTCGAGGATTTTCCGGAAGGAACGCACTGGGACCTGGTAGGCATAAGCGTACAGACCGGTATGGCAAAAAAGGCGTTCGAACTTGCCGACAGGCTTCGGCGAAACAACCTGACGGTCGCGCTCGGCGGCGCCCATGTAACCCTCTTTCCCGATTCCTGCCGCCCTCATGCCGACCTGCTGGTACACGGAGAAGCCGATGATCTCTGGAAAGAGGTGCTCGAAGATCTCAAGGCGGACGTTCTGAAACCGGATTACAGCGCAGAACGGTTTCCCGACCTTGAACTGTCTCGTCCCGTGATCAAGGACGCGCTGATAAAAAGCCGCTATTTCACCACAAACCTTATTCAGACCGGCCGGGGCTGCCCCTATAACTGCGACTTCTGCAATGTCCACGTCCTGAACGGACGCTCGCTGCGCAGAAGAAAAATCGGCGATATCGTCGAAGAGGTCGCCCGTTTTCAGCAGCACGACAGGCGTATTTTCTTTTTTGTCGATGACTCCATCAATGGCGATCCCGCTTACGCCGAAGAACTTTTCCGGAGACTCATCCCCTACCGCATCAGCTGGTTCGGACAGGCGACCACGGCACTTGGCCGGCAGCCGCGGCTGCTTGAATCGTTCGCGCGTTCGGGATGCCGGGCACTGCTTGTCGGCATCGAAAGCGTCGAAGCGGAAAGCCGCAATGCCCACAGGAAAACCCAGAACAAAGCCGAGGAACTTGTTGATGCCATCAAGAACATTCGAAGCGCGGGCATTAGCCTCTACGGCAGCTTTATCTACGGCCTCGACGGCGATACCCTCGATACTCCGGCAGCAATTCTCGACTTCATCAGGGAGACGAAGCTCGATGTTCCCGGTATCAATATTCTCAGGCCCATTCCCGGCACGAGGGTTTTCGAGCGGCTCAAAGAGGAGGGGCGGCTGCTCTTCGATCCGAGCGACATCACCGCCTTTCGCTATACGTTCGGTCAGGAGATGCTCTACCTGCCGAAAAACATTCCGCTTGACGCTTTTGTGGAAAGTTACTCGGAACTGACCAGGGAGGTGTTCAGCATGGCAAACTCCATCAAAAGAGGGCTTGCCGCGCCAAGCGCCAAAACCGCAGTACTTTTTTTCAATCTCTTCTATACCCATCTCTACGGACTCTCGCGCAGCGACCTCCGAAAACAGCTTGTCGTTCTGTCGTAATAAAAAAAACCATTTTGCCTTATGGTAAATTATTCATAAAATTATAGCCAACTTTTTTTTCAGTACCTGTCACAAACACTTAATTTTATCTAACGGAGAACTCTATGAAACGTTTTTTGCCAGTTTTCGCTGTCGGCATGCTCTGCCTTGGCGCATGCGGACTTGAAAAGCCACCGGCGAAGCTTGAATTCCCGGAATCAAAAGAAGAAGCCGCAGCTCCGGCCGAAACAGCCGCCCCTGCAGCAGCTCCTGCTGCGGAAACTCCTGCCGACCCGAAACTTGCCGCTGGTAAAACCGTTTATGAGTCTAAAGGGTGTAACGGCTGCCACGATGCCGGCATGATGGGCGCTCCGAAACCAGGCGACAAAGCCGCATGGAAAGACCGTATCGCCCAGGGCGTGGACGTCATGACCAAAAAATCCATCGAAGGGTTCACCGGTAAAGGCGGCATGATGCCGGCAAAAGGCGGTAACGCCGACCTGACCGACGAAGAAGTCGGCAATGCTGTTGCCTACCTTGCTGAAATTTCCAAATAAGCCGGTTCAGGCAGCGTTTCGGATCCGAGCAGAAAAACGGAGCACGTATCACAATCCGATGCTCCGTTTTTTTTGCTCACTGTATAACTATATGGGCATAAAAATCCCGCAACTATTTGGAATGGCGGATTTTTAATGCTAAAATGTCCAGCTTGAGATTTTTTGCACAACCGGCACACAACCATATCATCAACAATCTTTTAATTCTTGCAAGGGAGGACTCTATGTCTCGTTTCGTATCTGCTGCTTTCTGCGCACTGTTTATGATCTCTTTCAGCCTGACCGATGCCAACGCCGCTACCGGTAAAGCCGTTTATGACGCCAACTGCACCGCATGCCACAAGGACGGCATCATGGGCGCGCCGAAAACCGGCAACAAGCCTGCATGGGCTCCGCGTATCGCTCAGGGCATGACCGTACTGGTCGACAAATCCATTAAAGGGTATCAGGGCAAGAAAGGGATGATGCCTGCTAAAGGCGGCAACACGAAGCTTTCCAACGCCGACGTCAAACTCGCCGTCGAGTACATGGTCAGCCTGAGCAAATAAGCCTGCCTGTTTTCATTATCACGATTAAAAGGCGGCAGACACCATCTTCCGCCTTTTATCGTTTATTGCCGCCACCCCCTGCTCTGCTGAAAAGAAGCGTTACGGTAACGACAACCGCGCAATGCCCTGATCTCTCCTTTTCGTATATTCACATGCATACATCAAGCCAAACAACGGAAAACGAATGGAATTCGCATCGAGTGAGGTGCTCGGTTTCACAGCCGGAATCGTTACGACGCTTTCGCTGCTTCCCCAGGCATTGAAAATCATGACAACCCGGAGGACCCGGGATATCAGCCTTCTCTGGGCTATCAGTATGAACATCGGCATTCTGCTCTGGCTTTTTTACGGCATCGCTAAAAACGACATGCCTATGATAACGGCCAACAGCATCTCTTTTGCCCTGCTTTTTCTTATCCTCATCTTCAAGCTGCGGTTTCGGTAGAGCGTCCGTTTCAGCTCATGGAAAAACCGGTGAAAAAGCGTACATATCCTTGTTTCCGATTTACAAACGCCACTGAAGCGCAGCCGGCATCAACTACTCTTATCTATCGATGAACAGACTTCATACAGGTTTTATAGGCACAGGAAGAATCGCCCGCGCACTGATTGCCGGACTTGCCGAAAAAGAAACCGTGCGTCTTTACGGCTTCGATACCCAACCAGCGGCCATCGAGGGAATTGCCGCAGACTATCCGGTCGAGGCATGTCCTTCCGTTGCGGCAATCGCCGGAAAAGCCTCGGTCATTATCCTCTCCGTCAAACCGTACCAGATCGAGAGCGTACTCGAAGAGCTCAAAGCGTACCTGAACGAAAACCATCTGCTTATCAGCGTCGCAGCAGGCATTTCATCGGAATTCATCCGGCAGCGCACCGGCGATGCGGTAAAGGTAATCCGCGTCATGCCCAACACGCCTGCTTTCGCCGGCGAAGGTATGACCGCTCTCTCTCGGGGCGCAACCGCTACCGAAGGGGACATTGCCGCTGCGGAAGAGCTGTTTAGAGCGATAGGCAGAACCCTCATTCTCGATGAGCAGCTTATGGATGCGGCAACGGCCCTCTCCGGCAGCGGACCTGCCTATATGTTCCATATGATCGCCTCTCTGGCCGAAGGAGGTGTGCAGTGCGGGCTCTCACGCCGGGATGCCGTGCTGCTCGCCGCACAGACCATGTACGGTGCAGCTAAAATGGTGCTCGCAGGCAGCAGAAGCCCGGAAGAGCTGATCAGGGATGTCACCACTCCAGGCGGAACCACCGAAGCCGGCCTGAAGGTAATGGATGAACACAACGTCCGGCAGATTCTTGTGGATACCGTCTCTGCGGCGGCGGCCCGTTCTCGCGAACTGATGAAATAACCGCAGAAAGAGGTAACCGATGCGGCGAGCCGTTCCATTCATGCAGTGCTTACTGCTGCTCCTTACGCTCTCGATCCCGCTTGCCGATGCGGCGGCAGATACGGGCCAGGGCCGGAAATCGCCGTTCATCCGCGCCAAAATTACAGGCACCGGCAGACCCTATGTCGGCGAGGAGCTGCTTCTGACCTACACCCTGTATTTTACCGGTGACGCGCCGCAGGTTTCAGACGAATCGAATCCCTCTCTTGACGGATTGTGGCATAGCGAAATCGACCCCGGCCGCTTTGTAAAAAGCAGACCGGTTACCCTCGATAACGCCGTTTACAGGAGCGCTGTTATCCGGCAGTATAAACTTGCCCCCCTGAGAAGCGGACGGTTTGCCATCGGGGGATACCGTCTCAAATGTCTGTTTACCGGGAATGCGGCTTCATCCGTCACCCGCGCCATGCTCATTTCTGCTCCATCTGTCGTTATCGATGCAAAAGCGCTTCCTGAACCCATCCCTGAAGGGTTCAGCGGAGGTGTCGGCACATTCTCGTTTGAGCGATCGGCAGATCATGCGACACGGAGAACCGGAGAACCGGTAACGGTTGCCCTTACGGTCAGGGGAAAGGGAAATCTCCCGACGCTGCGCATTCCGGCACTTTCGGTTCCGTCAACCGTTCATAAAAGAGCGCCGGTTACGGCGCTCAGCCTTGACAGCAGCGCGACCTTTTCAGCAGGATCACTTACCTCCAGAGTAACCATTTACCCGCAGCAGCCCGGAAAAACCGTCATTCCCCCACTGCGTTTTGTATATTTCGACCCCGAAAAAAAGCAATACCGTACGCTTTCCTCCCAACCGCTCGCCATCGAGGTGAGTCAGGGTGAAAAAAGCGGAACGATCGATTCCCGAAACTTTCCGCAACCCGATGCAGCGGGACCTGAAAACGCAGACCAGGCGCAACTCATGGCGGCGGGAAAGGCCGTGGCCGCGGTGCTGACAGTTGTCCTGATTGTCGCCCTCGTGATGAAAAGGTTTGGAAAACCTCCTGAAATCGCGGATAAAAACAGCGGCGCGATCCCGGATGAGAGTGCATCACCGGAAAATCTCAAAGCGCATATATACTCGCTCATCGAGGAGAAAACGGGAATACGCAAACCGGAAAGTCTGACAAGGAATCAATTAGCGACAGCTCTGGCGGCAATAAACATCCCCCCGGCCACAAACCAGGAGATCGAAAGGGTGTTTGAAACAATCGACCGCATGCTTTACAGTCCGTCCGGTGCAACGGAAAACGAGTTGATTCTGCTCCGCAGCGAAGGGAAACGGCTGCAGCAGAAGCTTCGGCAGCTTTAGCCACGCCTGAAGCCGGAGCGGTTACCCCGCTCCGTGGATTCCATGCCAGGGAAAAAGAGTACAGGTCACCTGTGTGCCGGCAGGCAGCCTGTCGGGCGACGGGCCGGTCTCGATTATGCCGTTTGCCCCGGCAAGCGCGGTTATCATATGCGACTCTACCTTCGGGCTGACCCTGCAAAAAAGCTGACCGTTTTCCTGCCAGATGGTGCCGGGCAGAAAACGGTACCGTTTTCTGTCGGCAGGAAAGGGTTCAACCAGCACTGCCGTCAGTTTTTCCGGACCTGCGACGCCCTGCTGCAGAAGCAGTGCAGGAACGACATATTCAAGAAAACAGGTCATGGCCGAAACCGGATTTCCCGGAAGGGCAAAAACCGGTCGGCCATCGCCCGTCACGCCGAAATAGAGCGGTTTTCCCGGTTTCTGGGCAACCGTCCAGAAACGCGGCGTAACGCCGGATTCATGCAGCAGTTCCTGCACATAATCATATTCGCCGGTTGAAATCCCTCCTGCCGTAATGAGCATATCGCAGAGAGAAAAAGCTTCGGCAAGAGTGTTCCGCAGAGAGTCCCGGTCATCAGGCGCATGCAGAAGCGCAACCGGTTCGATTCCAAATGCGCGGCAAAGCGCCTGCATCATGAACCGATTGCTGTTGTAAATCGCAGGGCCGTCAAGCGGTTCGCCCGGAAGACGCAATTCGTTGCCTACGGTAACCAGCGCAACCTTCGGACGCCTGCCTGCCAGAGCCCCTTCGACACCCAGCGTGGCAAGCACGGCAATCTCCCCTGGCCCGACCCTCTCCCCTTTCTGAAGAAGGGGTGAATCCTGCGAAACTTCTTCTCCGGCATAACGGATGTTGGCACCTTTTTTCGGCGCCGCAAAAAATAAAACCTCTTCAGTACCGAATCCGCTGGTCTGTTCGAAAGCGACAACCGTATCGGCGCCTTCCGGAAGCGGCGCGCCGGTCATGATCTGTGCGCAGGTACCCGGTACGACAACCTTTTCGGGCATCGCTCCGGCAGCTACCTCCGTAACGACCTTCAGCTTTACCGGATTATCCTGCGATGCATTGCCGATATCTTCCCGACACAGGGCAAACCCGTCCATTGCTGCGTTGGTGAAACGCGGAAGCGGAAAGGGCGCGGCAATATCTTCCGCCAGAACCCGGCCCAGCAGTTCTGAAAGGGGCCGATATTCGTGAGAAAGCGGTACTAAAGCTTCCCTGATGATGCGGTGAGCGTTCTCGACGGTAATCATCATGAGTGGCCCTCCCCCTTCAGCATGGCGAATGCATGAAATATCGCAGGAACGAGTACTTCAAGCGCATCCGCAGCCGCACCGGGACTGCCGGGCAGACAGATCAGAAGCGAATTTCCGATCATGCCGGCGGCAAGTCTCGAAAGCATGGCTGTTTTTGTTTTTCCCTGACCCCAGTTGAAAAGCGCCTGTTCGATCCCCGGCAGTTTTCTGGTGAACTTCGGCGAAAGAGCTTCAACCGTTACATCGCGAGGTCCCAGCCCCGTTCCCCCGGAGGTCACAATCAGCTCGACTCCTCCGGCAATCCACTCTTCAACGACCGCTTCGATCTCCTCTTTACGATCCGGAATGACTCTCAACTCCTCGACGGGGCACCCGGCAGCTTCAAATCCCTCCTGAAGCAGCAGCCCTGAACGGTCGGTTCCTCTGCCGGCGGCAATGGAATCGGAGAGCACGAGAATCGAGGTTCTCGGCCTGTACTCGACGGAATGCTGCTTCTTGCCTCCGGTTTTTCTTTCGAGTCGTATGGAACCGATCTCCATCGAGGTATCGACCGCCTTGCACATATCGTAAATCGTCAACGCGGCAACCGATACCGCCGTAAGGGCTTCCATCTCGACACCGGTAGCCTCTCTGGTTCTTGCCGTTGCGGATATGGCAATACGATCATCGTGCAGCGTGAAAGAAAGATCGATCCATGACAGATTGAGCTGATGGCAGAGCGGAATAAGATGCGCGGTCTGTTTGGCAGCCTGAATGCCGGCGATTTTTGCTGCCGTGAGCACGTTTCCCTTGGGGATGGCCTGCTCACGGAGAAGACGCAGGGTTTCCGGCTGCAATGAAATAGCACCGGATGCCGTCGCGCTCCTCATGGTTCCTGGTTTGGCAGAAACATCGACCATGGCAACATTGCCCTGCTCGTCAAGATGGGTAAATTCCATTTTCATTCTTCTCCTCATTTCGGATAAAACAGGTTCACGCAAACAATCCGTCAAGCCGGAGCGCAAGTTCCGGATAATCGGTAATTATGCCATCGGCACCCATCCGCTTCATGGCAAGCATCTCTTCGGGAAGATTTACCGTCCAGGGAATGACGCGGATACCCTTTCCGTGAAGCTGCGCAACAAGCTCATCGTTCATCAATAAAAAATACGGGTTCACGTAGGCAGGAAGAAACGGCAACCTCTCCATAAAGTCATGGATACGGACAGGATCGTCGGCAAGAATACCGATAGCAATCTCCGGACAAAGCTTCCGTACCTCCTCTACAAGGCGGAAGTCGAACGACTGAACCCGAACCCTCGGAAGCATCCCGCACAATCGCAACTGCCCGACAACGAGAAAAGCGTAGAGTTCCGGTTCGGGATGCAAAAAACGATCCCGCTCCGGCCACGATTTCAGTTCGATATTGAAAATCATGGCGCCTGGCAGATTTTTTTCGCGCATATATGCGTCAACTTCCCGGAAAACATCCGTCAGGAGCGGTTTACAGGCTGTCGTTCGCTGCTGGTCGGGAAACCCGGGATCAGGAAGACCGCAGCCGAAAGCCGCGATTTCGGCATAATCCATGGTATAGATCAGGTAGCGATCCCTGTCTTCCGGGACGAGAGGCGTTCCTCCGGGTGCAGTGCAGAGCGGACCGCTTATCCACGGATCGTGGGAAACGACGAGCTGATGATCTCCGGAAACCACAAGATCGAGTTCGATAACCCTGACACCCGAATCCGCCGCTTTGCAGAAAGCCTCGATGGAATTTTCCGGAAAGTAGGCTCTCGATCCGCGATGGGCCTGTATTTCAAACTCCATACAAAACAGGTGTTTTGCTCATCCCCTGAAAATCCCTCTACAAAAGCCGGATGCCGGAGACTCTATAAAAAACCGGCCTGCCGTGGATTATGGGTTCCGCTTGCCCGAAGAAAAGCGTGTGGATTTTGACGCAGGCTTTCCGGATGATTTTCTTTTCTGAATTTTATTTCCCCTTGAGGCTTTGGACGAATCCGCTTTATGAAGACTGCTGTTGCCTGGGGAATCGGAAGATTGCGGCTTGTTCCTGCTCTTGTTGAACCTGTTTTTACGATACTTTTTTTCCAGGTCGGCATAAGGACTTGGCGGATCGGGTGAGGTGTTGGGGTTGTTAAAATTCGGTTCGTCAATCACCTCGTCAACATCATCCAAAACCGCGTCGGGATGAACTCTTTTATGCAAAATAATACTATTTATGTTCAAAAAACCGTGAGTAATCAATTGTTAACTCAGGATCATTTCGAAGGGGGCTTCAATTTAAAACTTTAAAAATAAAAAACAAGCCTTATCCGGCACGAAGTGAGGAAGATGAACCAGAAAGAGTGTTTTACGTTGGTTGTTGTCCCGATATGTATTAAATTTTAACATAGTTTAAAAAAATCAAAACACGGAGCTCGATATGGACATCCGCCGCTGGATACTCGCTTTCATCCTTCCCCCTGCCGCAGTCATGAACAAAGAGGCCGGAACCATCATGCTTACCGGTATCCTTACCGTGCTTGGCTGGCTTCCCGGAGTTGCAGCCGCAGTGATCATGATTCTGCAGGAAAAATACCAGGCAAAAGCTTAAGCAACTCACACATTTTCACTCCCCCGCCGAGCCGGTTTTTCTATTATTCCTGTCGATACGGGAAAGAATCGTTGTACGTTTGTGAGCGTTCTCCCTGACTCAGGGAATAGAGAATTTCCTCCGGGAGCTTGTTACCTGCAGCCGTACTGCGCCGGCTCTGTATCGCTATTGAAATCCTTATGCTTTTTCATCCCTTCGAAATCGCCCTTTCCGGTTTTTCCGGATCCGGAAAAACAACTCTGGCCGCCGCGATCGTCCGTCGTCTTGCCGAAAACTTCACCGTCGGCTGTTATAAGCACGGCTGCCACCGATTCGATATCGACCGGGAGGGAAAGGATTCTCACACGCTCAAAAAAGCCGGCGCCGAAACCGTCATGATTTCGGATCCCGAAAAAAAAGCGGTCGTTACCGGAATCGACAACAACGGGCTCAAGGAGAGAATGGTTTTCCTCGATTGCGATCTGCTGCTGGTCGAAGGGCTCAAGGAGCTTCCCCTGCCGAAACTGCTGCTTGTGGATCGCGAAAAAAAAATTCTCGATCTTCTTGCACATGGCGACATACCGGAGGTCGTTGCTCTTGTCGATACCGGAGAGGAACGCGAATCGCTCGGGAACGACTATGATCTGCCCACATTTCATCGTAACGACGTCGAAACCATCACTGCATTCATCGAGTCGTTCCTGGCCGGAAAAGCCTCGGAAACGGAACTCTCGGGCCTGATACTTGCCGGAGGCAGAAGCAGCCGAATGGGTGCGGACAAAGCCTTGCTCTCTTATCACGAAGAGAACCAGATCGTTCATACCGCAACGCTCCTGCGACAGCATTGCCGGGAAATCTTCATCTCCTGCCGCAATGAACAGGCCAAAGCGTACGAAGCGTTCGGCTTTCCCATCATCACCGACCGATATTTTGAAACCGGACCGGCCGGGGGAATACTCTCTGCGCAGCAGAGCTTCCCGAACAGGGCCCTGCTTGCCGTTGCCTGCGACATGCCGTTTCTTGACGCGCCGCTGATTTCGAAACTGGTCGAAAACCGCAAGCCGTTGCGGTATGCCACCGCGTTCCGGCATGAGAGTTCAGGACATATCGAGCCACTCTGCGCCTGCTACGAACCGAAATCCAGAAAAGCCCTGCTGGCCTCTCATGCAGAGGGCAACGACTCCCTGCAATCATTTCTGGACGGTTCCCGTATAGGAGAGATTACGCTCTCTGAAAGCCGAACCTTAAGCAATATCAACGATCCTGCTTCAATGCAGGCGGCGCTTAAAGCGTGCCGGTCAACCAAAGGATAAACAACTGCCATGAATCTGCTTGTCGCCATCGATTTTTCGGAAATTACCGAAGCGGTCATCGACCATACCCGAACTCTCGCTTCGGCACTGAAGGCCGAGGTTTTTCTGCTCCATGTCATAGCACCGTCAACGCCGGTTCTCGATATCGAAACCGATCCTGATACCGCTCATCCCCTTCAGGAATCAGAAATATTGCCCGGTGTCACCGTGACAGAAAACAGAACCCACCTGCAGCTGCATGAGCTTGCCGAAAAACTCCGTCTGAACGGCATATCGGTATCGGCGCACCTGGCGTACAACGACGAGGTCGATGCTATCATCAAAGCTGCGGAGACTTTCGAAGCGGGAATGATCGTTCTCGGATCGCACGGCCACGGAGCGTTCTACCATCTGCTGATCGGGAGCGTATCGGAAGGCGTTATCCGCAAAGCGACATGCCCGGTGCTTATCGTGCCTTCAGGAAGGAAATGAATGCACGTCCGGCGTGGACCAGAAGAAATGCGATACCGGCAAGCACGATAATGGTAGCCCCGGATGCAAGATCGAGCTGCCAGGAGAGCCAGAGCCCTCCTAGACAGAAAAAAGCTGAAAGCACCGTCGCCAGACCCATCATACCACGGAGAGTGCTGCTGAAAACCCGTGCGATGGCTGCGGGAATGGTAAGCAGGGCGATAACCAGCACGATACCTGCAACGCGAACAAGAATCACGACGGTAAGCGCTATCAGGCAGAGAAGCAGCAGATAGAACCTGGTGGTTTTCACCCCGGAAACTTCGGCATATTCCTCATCGAACGAAAGAGCGAGAAACTCCTTGCTGAAAAGCCAGGTCAATGCGGCAATCAGGATATCAAGCACGGCGATCATCCACAGATCGGCCACAGAAACCGTCAGGATATTGCCGAACAGGTAACTGAACAGATTCGGAGCATACCCCGGCGTGAGCCCGATCAGAATAACGCCCACGGCCATACCGACAGCCCAGAATGCCCCTATCGCCGTATCTTCGGCAACCTTCGCCTTCCTGCTCAGAAGACCGATGGCAATGGCGGCGGCGAGACTGAACGGAATGACTCCGAAAAGCGGGTTAATTCCGAGATAGTAACCGAGTCCTATCCCGCCGAATGCTGTATGGGCTATCCCGCCGCTGATGAAACCGATTTTTTTGACCACGACATAGCTGCCGATAATGCCGCACGCAACACTGGCAAACAGAGATGCCAGTACGGCGTTACGGATAAATTCATAAGCGAACAGGTCGGGCATCTCTTCAGTTTTTTATCGTGGATTGCGGCTTTCGTGCAGAAGCAGATCGACCGGATAGGGATAAACCTGCTGGGCGGCCTCTCCGCCCGGAGAGGCTGAAGGATTTTCACGAAGCACCATGCTGCAATTAAGACAGAGCACCCTCCCGACAAACCGGCTGACCGTACCGGTATCATGGGTTACCAGAACAATGGTCATCGTACTTTTCAGATGATCGAGAAGATCATAGATAGTCGTTTTCATTTCCGGATCGACGCTGGCCGTCGGTTCATCAAGCAGCAGAAGTTGCGGTTTTCCGGCAAGTGCCCGCGCAATAAGAGCCCGCTGCAGCTCTCCGCCGGAAAGCGCGCCGATCCTGCGATTGCTCAGAGCTGATAAACCCACGATCCGAAGCGCTTCGTCCGCCGCCTGCATATCGGCTTTGCCGTAATGCTGAAAGGGCGTTTTCAATGCTATTCGCCCCATCAGCGCGACATCCCTGACACTGAGAGGAAACTCCCGGTCGAAAAACAACCGTTGCGGCACATAACCGATTCTGCCGACGGCACGACCGGGAGCCGCGCCGAATACCTGAACGACTCCTTCCGAAGGTTTCTGCAGTCCGAGCAGCACCCGCAGAAGCGTGGTTTTTCCACCTCCGTTTGGCCCGACAATTGCAAGAAAATCTCCTTCTGCAACGCTGAATGAAAGCCCCTTGAGCACGCTTACTCCCCCTATTTCAACGCCAAGCATTTCGCAGCGAATAACCTCTCGCTTCATTGCATCGCCTCGATGAAGGCTCCGGTTGCATTTCTAAGATTCTGCTGATAATCGCGCGAAAGAGGATCGACCGTTCCGACTACTCCGCCGATATCACGTGCGATTGCCTCGGCCTGAACCGTACTGAACTGCGGCGAAACAAAAATCACCCTGATACCGCTCGAACGCGCCTTCTCGATAACCTGACCAAGCTGCCGGGGAGTCAGCGTCTTACCTTCTTCTTCGGCTGCAATCTGTTCGAGACCGAATGCCGAGGCATAATACCCCCATGCCGGGTGAAATACGAGAAAACGCCTGTTCTTTACCGGAGCCAGACGTCCTTCGATTTCACGATGCAGCTGTTGCAGTTCTGAAACAAGTTTTACGGTATTAGCCTCATAGGCGACTTTATGGGACGGATCGGCAAGTACGAGTGCATTCCGGATAGTACTGGCCATGATAACCCCATTCAGCGGAGACATCCAGTAGTGCGGGTCATTCCCCTCGTGATGATGAGCTTCCTGATCATGGTGCTCATGAGCATCACCGTTTTGCGGCATAGGCATCAGCCTCACCCCTTCAGAGGCATCGCAGACCCTCATGCCGGGGTTGAGAGAGAGAAAACGCGGCATCCAGTCCAGCTCGAACTCGACTCCGGAACCGGCTTTAACGAAAAGCGATGCATCGCCGAGAGCCGCCATCTGTTTCGGCGTCGGTTCATAACTGTGAGGATTGCCTCCGGGAGGTACCATAACGGAAACGGAAACGGCATCTCCGCCGATCCTTTCTGCGAAATAAGCCAGAGGAGTGATAGAGGTGACAACCTGAAGTTTTCCCTTTTCTTGAGAGGGCGTACAGGCGCAGTGCAGCAGAAAAAGCAGCAGAAAAGAAAACAGAGTAGAGGATCTGTTGTTTATCATGTTGGATGCTCCCCGTTTGTTTCCGAAAGACAGGATGCGCAAATGCCCTCGGAATGCGTCGTATGAGAGAGCAATCTGTACCCGCCGACCATCATGCCGTCATGATAAGCGCCGTCATCAAAAGCTTCGATCCTGCCGCAGGCGACGCAGCAGATGCGATGCATATGGCGGTTTCCGTAGCTGCCACACAAAGCATACGAGCGTTCGCGACCGAAACCTGCCAGGCGGCAGAGTATCCCGCATTCCGCCAGCGCCTCAAGATTACGGTAAACTCCAGGAAGTCCGCAACGGACAAACTGTTTCTTCAACTCCTTTTGTACCTGAAGAGGCGAAAGCGGCCTCGCACCGCCGGAAAAAAGCGCAATAATCGCAATACGACGGGGAGTGACCTTAAGACCGGCGCTCCTGATTATTTCAAGGGCATTCTGCATATCTTAAACAGAAATTATTTCCATTTAAGATAGAGAAAAATAACGGGACTCCAACAAAACCGGCAGCGCCAACAGCTGCCGGCTCTTTTCTTTTCGCTATGGAAGACGGTTCAGGGCGCTCATAATCGCCTTGATCGACGCAAGGCTGATATTGGAATCGATACCTGCTCCAAAAGAGACCCTGCCGTCAGTACAACCGATCCTGATGTAGGCTACGGCAAGAGCCCCGGCACTTGAACCTATGGCATGCTCGGAATAGTTCTCGATACTGAACTCGAGACCGCTCACATCGACAAAACCTTTGACGAACGCATCTACAGGACCGTTCCCTTTTGCATCAATATGGAACTCCCTGTCCTTCATCTGAACCGTACAGGTAATGATGGTAGCCTCTTCGTCGTTACGGTCGGGGTCTTCGTCATCCCAGCTGATATGACATTTTTTCAATAAAAAAGGCTCGCTGAGCTTGACATACTCTTTATGAAAAAGATCGTGAATACGTTCCGGAGAAAGCTCCTCGCCGGTTCGGTCAGCGACAGCCTGAACGGCTTCGGCAAAATCGGGCTGCATCCATTTTGGGATCTGGATACCGTAATCCTGTTCGAGGACATAAGCGACACCTCCCTTTCCTGACTGGCTGTTGATACGTACGATCGCCTCATAGTTGCAGCCGACATCCTGCGGATCGATCGGCAGATATGGAACATCCCATACACCGTCCTTTGAGCCCTGAAGCGCTTTCATTCCCTTGCTGATAGCATCCTGATGCGAACCGGAAAATGCCGTGTAAACCAGATCTCCGGCATAGGGGTGCCGCGGATGAACATCCATGCGGGTACATTTGCAGTAAACCTCGCGGATTCTCGGCAGATCGGAAAAATCAAGTTCGGGATCGACTCCCTGACTGAAGAGGTTGAGGGCCATGGTGACAATATCCATATTCCCGCACCGCTCCCCATTACCGAAAAGCGCTCCCTCGATCCGGTCGGCACCGGCCATGAGAGCGAGTTCGGCAGTCGCAACGGCAGTTCCCCGGTCGTTATGAGCATGGACGCTGATCAGCGCTGCGTTACGATTCCTGAGATTGCGGCTGAACCATTCGATACGGTCTGCATAGATATTTGGTCTCGACATTTCTACGGTCGAAGGCAGATTGAGAATGATTTTTTCGTGTTCATCCGCACCCCATGCGTCCATCACGGCATGACAGACTTCAAGAGCGTAGTCCAGTTCCGTACCGGTAAAACTTTCCGGGCTGTATTCGAACCGGATAGCCGAATTGCCGCTCTCCTCCTTCAGCTGACGGACAAGCGTTGTCCCGATGACGGCAATATCCCTGATTTCATCCCTGTTTTTCCGGAAAACGACATCGCGCTGCTGACGGGAGGTAGAATTGTACAGGTGTACAATCACGCGATCGGCTCCCCGGACCGCTTCGAAAGTCTTCCTTATCAGATGCTCCCTTGCCTGGGTAAGCACCTGAATGGTCACATCCGAAGGTATGAGATGCTGCTCGATAAGCCTGCGCACAAAGGCAAATTCCGTTGCCGATGCAGAAGGGAAACCGACCTCGATCTCCTTGAACCCTATAGAAACAAGAAGCTGGAACATGGCTACTTTCTCATCGACACTCATCGGGACGGGAAGAGCCTGATTACCGTCTCTCAGGTCCACGCTGCACCAGACAGGCGCTTTGACAATCGTTTTGTCGGGCCATGTCCTTTCGGTAATTTCAACGGCAGGATAGGCGGTGTACTTCCGGTAATTCATCACGTTCTTTTTCATTGCTGCTTGTCCTCTTGTTTATCCTTTTATAACTGAAACGAAAAAAGCCGCCAGCCCTGAGAGGCCGGCGGCTTTAAAAGCGGTTGTTTTCCTGCAGAAAACGAACTAAAACGCACCTCCCCTTAGAGCCTCCCTGCTCCGGGGTAGTAGCAGGCCGAAGTCTGCCGTCTGTATGCTCTGGTTCGTGTAACGCATGATCCTTTCTGCTCGAAACTATAAAACGGGATATAAATATTATTCTGCCGTAATATAAAAAAATCTTTTTTGCCTGCAATGGCAGCTTTAGATGATGAAAACGATGCATAGTGCCAGAATGTTCCCGGACCGCTGTAAAGCAGAACGCCGGATCGCTATCTTCTTGCCGGAATAAGTTCCATGACTGTTCTCCCGTCACTGTCGAAAAGAATCAGACGTCGCCCGGAGATAACATATGATACCGTACTGCGAAGTGCGCCGAGAAACTTCCGCTCCTGCTCCATGATCTTCGGTGAGCATGCCATCCGCGTCGTACCGAGGGAACCGAAAGACAGCCTTTCTCCGCGAAGTTCATAGACTCCGTGAAAATCGTTGCAACCGGCAGAACCGCTCACGCTCCGCTCTCCTCCCCTCAGCAGAAAATGGGCATCCATTTTCTGACCGGGGAAAAATGAGGCTCTCTTTCCAAGAATTGCAATGGCACGCCAGGTCGTGCCGGGAACCCTTGCGACCGCATGCGGCGGTGGCGAACCGTCAGGTTTGGAATACTGAACGGAACATCCGGATGCCACGAACATAAACACAAAAAAAAGCACTGCTGCCGAAGCGAAAGAGCGACTGTTTGGAAAAGAGTGTGCCATAATGTACATCATTCTGGTGAGCGAATGGGTATGAACGGGCGAGAACTTATTTTCTCTACCGTTCTTTCCTGCTGAAAGTTCACCGGGAGACCGGTGCCACTACCCTATCCAGTGCTTGTTGATACTGCGGAGACTCAGCATGAAAAGCAGAAGGCAGAAACCTGCAAGCACCGAAAAATCGACCGATGGGGGCAGAAGCTGTTCGCCGCCGATGGCATGGTGCAGAATATCGACCCCATAGGTAAGCGGAAGCAGAAAGGATATCGGCTGCAGGAACAGAGGGAGAGCACTGACGGGAAAAAAAAGTCCACAAAGAAATATCATGGGAAACCGCACGAAATTCGAAAGGGTCTGAACCTCGAACACCTCGGTGGCAAGAATGGCGAGCAGCAGGCTGAGAAAAGTCGAAACCACGGCAATAAGCAGCACAGCCGGCACCGCCATGCCCCAGTCGGCGCCGGAAAGATCGGCGAACCAGAATCCGAGCAATACCGGGACAAGCGCGTTGAACATACCGAATAAAACCGCTCCCGAAGTTTTGGCCAGCATGAGAAGATAGAGCGGTATCGGCGAGAGCAGCAAACGCTCGAAGGCCTTTGCCTTTTTCTCGAAGGTGACGGCGACGGCAAGCATCGAACTGGTGCCGAACAGCACCGACAGGGCGATCATGCCGGGAAGCACGGAAAGAAGCGAATGCGAATCCTGACCTGAACGGATAAGAAACATGCCTGTCCAGGCGAGGGGAAAAAGCAGACCCCAGCTCACATTCGGCGGTTTGAGGTAGTATGCCTGCATGTCCTTGCGGACAATGCTCCAGAAAGCTATCCAGGTTTTCAGCGCCTTCCCCTCCCTTCTTTTTCCTTCTGCATGTGTCCGGCTCCGATGCCCGTTATCTCGACGAAAACATCTTCAAGCGAAAGAACCCTTTTCTTCGCTTCAGTCACTTCTGCTCCGGCCTCTTCAAGAAACCTCACCAGTGCCCCGGTTTTCAAAGCCTCACCCGACTCAACCCTCAGTTCGCCGCCCGGAAGCATATGAAACTCAAGCAGGGGAAATGCGCGTTCGAGATCCATGAGCGGAACCTTCGCTGCGTCGGAAAACGAAACGATCAGCGCGTAACGGCCGTGAACCGGCTGCAGAAGACGTTCAACCGTATCGATTCGGACGATTAAACCGTTGACGATAAATGCAATTCGGTCGCACAAGCGCTCGGCCTCATCGATGAAATGAGTTGTCATGAATATGGTAACCCCATTCCGGTGAAGATCGGAAAGCAATGAGCGTATCATACGGGAGCTTTCAACATCGATCCCCGATGTCGGTTCATCGAGAAACAGCAGCGGAGGATTGTGCATGATCGCTGCCGCAATGACCAGCCTGCGCTTCATCCCTTTTGAATAGCCTGAAAACTTCCTCGATGCGGCAGCGCCGAGACCGAACAGTTCAAGAAGTTCCGAAGCCTTCCGGCGCCGCTCGTCACGGCGCATTCCGTACAACGCGCCGGAAAAGCAGAGATTCTCGAATCCGTTCAATTCAGGGTAAAGATTGCTTTCATCAGGTACAACCCCTATCAGATGCTGGGCCGCCTTCGGATTTTTGCTGCAGTCGATACCCCCGATCTCTATCGAACCGGCATCGGGCCGTGAAAGACCGGTGAGCATGGTCATTGCAGTTGTTTTCCCCGCGCCGTTCGGACCGAGAAAGCCGAACAGCTCGCCGGCGGCAACCTCGATGTCGACGCCCTGAACAGCCCGGACATCGCCGAACCGTTTCTCCAGCCCCCTCGCCCTGATCGCCGCACCTGTCATGATGTTCATCATCGGAGCTTAATGCAATGAATGCTCCGGATGGCGAAACGTTAAGACCTGCAGCAGCATTTTTTCTTTTCGACAGGTTGTGAAGGAGTCTGGCAGGAGTGCTCTTCTGCAGCACCATGGCATTCATGGATCTGCTCCGGCGTACACTCTTCAGGTTTTCCTTTCAGTACTTCAGGTTTTTCGCAGCTGGTTTGCTCCCGGGTCATAAACATAGTGATCAATAGTTTACAAGTTTTTACACAGTTACTTTTCTCACTTCTCAAAAAAATCAGGTCTCTTCATACTGAAGCAGGCGATCGGCATCCTGCTTCAATCGGGCAAGCGCTTCCGCATTCACCCGGTAGTGCACGAAATAGCCTTTCTTATCCGCCAACACCAGATCGGCATCCCGAAGAATACGCAGATGCTGCGACACCGCTGCAGAGGTTATGCCGAGAGATTTTGCCAGAGCGTTGACGCAAAGCGAACGGCTCTTCAGCAATTCGATCATCTGCACCCTGGTTTCAACCGAAAGCACCTTGAATACCCTGGCTGTCCTGCCGATATCGGTCACGCGAGCTTTTTTGATTAAGTGTGTGCGCAGATAATATATAATTATTTCAGGAAAAGACAATCGGCTGCCGCAACAAGCGAGCGTCCCAAAGGAACGCTCAGGGCTGAACTGCGTTCACCCGTCCCTCTCCCATCTCCGAGGCTTTGGCTTTCAGTGTTCGGAACTGGTCGCTGACAGCCTCGATTCTTGATTCCCATGCCGGATCGGGAACTGTGGATTCAGCCTCTTTCAGGAAGGTCAGCAGGGTGGAGGTACAGGCAACGGGATCGAACAGAATCCATTTTGCCGATATGCCGAGAAAAAGAGCCAGAACAAAAAGGGCGAACTTCGCGAATGCCCAGGATGGAGGAAGAAACAGCGCGACCGCACCGAAAGGAACCATGAAAACTATCGTCGTAACCACAACAAAAACGTAGCTCAGTAATGTCAGGGCCACGGCATTCTTAAGGAGCGGTTTCCATGACTGGCAGTAGATGAGAATTCCTGATTTTGCGGCATCGAACACATTGGCGTTTTTAGTGCGGAAGGTATAGGCAATCACCGATTCATCTATATAGGTGAGGCTGAAGGTTACAATCCGCTGGACAATCGAAGCGAGACCTTCAAGCGCCGGTATGGGTACCGCCTGCATAACGTTGAAAAGGGTACGGTTGAGTGAGGTGAGCACCCCTTTTATCAGCTGATCGACAAGGGCAAGAACACTGACCTCCCTGAAATAGCTCATTACCCTCTCCTTTGCCCATGCGGTCTGGGAAATACCCGCTGGAAGCGAGCCATTTTCAACGATCTCGGTAATCAGGGCGATATGTCCGGCCTGAAGCAGATATAGGACGTACTCCCGTAATAACTTGAACCCGAATCCGCCCGCAAAGAGCGCAAGAAAAAACAGCACAGCCGCCGCGCCGCCGCCGAACACGCTGCCTATAAGGGCAAGAAAGCAGAGAAAAACTGCAACGCCGGCGACAAGAACGCCGTAAACCATAGCGCGATAGAACAGATATGCGTTTGTCCGCATAACGATACCCATTGCCTCTCCAAGCTGTAAAGCCATTCGTTACTCTCCTTTTTTTGTTCGGATAGGGATAACCTAGGGTTTCAGGGGTTTGACGAACCCTCTCCGGGCACAGGGTCGCTTCTTTCAGGAGGTTCGGCGGAATTCCCGTTCACGAACGGTCGCTCAGCCTCCTCCGAAGAACCGGCATCGGTACTGTCGCCTGAAGCCGCACCCTCAAGCAGATAATCGGGAACGCCCACGACAACGGTATCAACTGCGATCGTTTCGGCAGGAGGAGTCATAACCTCCTTATAATCGGGAAGCACGACGCCACGCCTTCTCATGATTGCATAGATCCGCTTTGCCCGGCTTCGAACGTAGCGTGAAGGGTTGACCGGCGAAAATTTCAGCGGATTCGGCAGCACTGCGGCAAGACGGGCCGCCTGCTGGGCAGATAACCCCGAGGCGCTTACACCGTAATAGTGGCGGGCTGCAGCTTCGATACCGAATATGCCGTCCCCCCATTCCGCTACATTCACATACAGTTCAAGAATCCTGCGTTTCGTGAGGCTCTTTTCGATCCTCCAGGTCAGAATCGCTTCCTTGATTTTACGGACAGGATTCTTCGACGGCGAAAGGAAAAGGTTTTTGGCCAGCTGCTGGCTTATGGTGCTCGCTCCCGACTCGAATTTCTTTGCCTCGATATTTTTTTCTATCGCCTTTTCAATGGCTTCATAATCGAACCCCTTATGCTCCCAGAATTTGTTATCCTCGGAGATCAGTACGGCTTTTACCAGGTTTGGCGATACCCTGTCGAGCGGGACCCACCGCTGGATGATTTTCCTGTCGTCGAGCCCATCTTTTCTCCACTGGTCTTCACGGTACTCCATGAATGCGGTAACAGAAGGGTTTACCGTCACAAGACGTCCAACATCAGGATAAACGAGGTAACGGGCGATGTCGAAAACTGTCAGCAACAGCAGGATGCCAATAATATTTCTGATGAGCTTCATGCTTCGAGATATTGGAAAAAAGAGATAACCGTCATGTAAATAAGAAGATACCAAATAAAATACAGATGACATCGGCAGAGCTGAAAATTCTTATGTATCGTAATTTTTTCTTTACTTTCCACTTCTAACCACTCACCCCGAATATCTGTAATTTCAATTATAACAACGTTATTGTAATGAAACGAACATTGATCGCCCTGACCGTTCTTCTATTTTCGGCTCATGCGGCAGAGGGCGCCACGACGGCTGCCGAGGGAAAAGCGATTTTCGAGAGAAGCTGCAGCGTCTGCCACTCGGTCAATCCTCCTCCGAAAAGTGCCCCGCCTATCATGCCGATCGCAGCAGTCTATCATCGGCAGTTCCCCGACAAAGCGGAAGGAGTGAAACATATGGCAGCATTCATGAAATCGCCTGCAAAAGATAAATCGAAAGTCGATCCGGAAGCTATCAGCAGGTTCGGGCTGATGCCGCCAATGGCTCTCGGCGATGCGGAGCTTAATGCTGTTGCCGGCTGGGTCTGGGATCTGTACAATCTCAACAGCGGCATGGGAATGGGTACTGGCCAGAAAAACGAAAACTGCCAATGAGCCTGAAGGATCTGTTTTACCTTACGAACCTCCGGTCAGATACGGAGGTTTTTTTGAGCGCAAATAGAAAAAACAGGGGGGAACCCTGTTTTCTCTATCGCTTTGTCAGTAAACGTGTACCCTTGGGCAGACTCGAACTGCCGACCCACAGTTTAGGAAACTGTTGCTCTATCCACTGAGCTACAAGGGTATGGGCTCAAATGTAGTTTTTTTCAGAGAAACATGCAACCGCGTCTTTACGTCCGGCCGAACATCCGGTCGAGCTGATCGAGCATAAGCTTGATGATGACCGGCCTGCCATGCGGACATGAATAGGGAACCCGAGTGGCAAAAAGGTTGTCGATGAGTGAACGCATCTCTTCGAGACTGAGTTTCTGACCGGCCATGATTGCGTTCCGGCACGAATAGGACTTTGCCAGGTTGTCCCGTTTTTCAAGCTTGAGCTTCGATGCGTTTTCCTGATAACCGGCAATCATATCCTGCAGTATGGTTACCTCGGTTCCCGATCTGACATCCTGCGGAATCCCTTCTATCATAACGGTTTTCGATCCGAAATCCCGAAGATTGAAGCCAAGGCGATAGAGATCGTCACGAATCTCCTCGAACACCTCATACTCCCACTGTCGCATCTCGATCTTCTGCGGAAAAAGCAGTTGCTGGGAATTCGGCACATTCTGGTTCATGACGTCCAGCGCCCGTTCATAGAGAACCCGTTCATGCGCCACATGCTGATCGATAATCATCATGCCGTTCTTGATCTGGCATATGATATATTTGTTATGAAGCTGCCAGATTTTCGGTTCCGTCCCCCCCCCGGCTGCGCTTTCGTCGTCATGAAACCGGGATTGAAGCATTGTCGTGAACACTTCGTCGCCATCAGGCTCCACGCTATCCTTTTTCCAGCGTTCCAGTGGCTCATACGCAGGAAAGAACTCACCCTGCCGTGACGGCGGGCTGTACTCTTTTCCGGATGAGGGCGGCAGCGAGTGCTGACGATAATCGGTATAGAGCTCCGCAGTCGTGGCCATACGCCCTGGACGCTCATGGTACATGAGGCGGCGATTGAGCGCCTCATCTTCCGGCTGAATACTCTCTCCCTGCACTCCCTGATCGGGAACAAACGATGCATCGGGAGAAAAATCGTGAAGCTGCACAGCCCGTTTAACGACAGGATAAAACATGTTGCGTACACTGCGCTCGTCTTCGAACTTGACTTCGAGCTTCGCCGGATGCACGTTGACGTCGACACGAGAGGGATCGATACCGAGAAAAAGCATTGCAAAAGGGGCCTGACGATCTTCAAGCAGTTCGCCGTATGCCTGTTGCAGAGCCTGCGAGAGCATCCGGTTCTGAATAATTCTCCGGTTTATATAGAATAGCTGGTCCGCCTTGTGCCGTTTCAGCATACCCGGCTTTCCGATAAATCCGTGAATCGAGAGATAATCGTTCTCCTCGGTAATGGAAATGAGACCTTCGGAAAAATCGCTCCCGTAATAGTAATTCAATCGCTCGCGAATGTCCGGATTCCTGAAATGGAACAGCTCTTCGTCATCATTATACATCCGCCACTCAATATCGGCATAGGCAAGCGAGAGCGATCTGACAGATTCAAAAATGTGGCGGAACTCCGTAGCGTTGGATTTCAGGAATTTTCGACGGGCAGGTACATTGTAGAACAGGTTCCTCACGCTGATCGAGGTACCTTCCTCTCCGGACACCTCGCTCTCTTCCGCAAGCGCTCCTCCCTCGTAACGAAACTTCAGGGCAAGCGGCGAGGAGGCCTGCCGGGTTTTCAGCTCGAAATGCGATACCGAGGAGATACTCGCAAGCGCCTCCCCCCTGAACCCCAGGCTCATCAGGGTATCGAGATCCTCAACTCCTGAAATCTTGCTCGTGGCAAACCGCTCGACACAAAGCAGGGCGTCCTCACGATTCATACCCGTGCCGTTATCGATAATCCTGATCAGCTCCTTCCCGGCATCCTTTATCATGACGGTTATTCTGGATGCTCCTGCGTCAATGGCATTTTCAAGCAGCTCCTTGACCACCGATGCAGGCCGCTGAACCACTTCGCCAGCCGATATTTTATTGGCAACCGTATCCGGTAATCTTGAGATTTTTGCCATTAGAACCCTGTAGGAACCTTTATCTGTGCTGAAAAACAGGCAATCCTGTTACCCGCAATTGAAAAAAACCTTCAACCGGTCACACGAACCGGCCCAACCACTTCCTGAAGATATGTCCACACCTCCCGTAACGCCGCCTCGGAAAAGCGCTGTTTATTCTGCGCCCTCGTTCCGGCCATGCGGAATGTTCCCGTACTGAACGCGATGCTCCCGTCACTCTTTTTTCCGGCAATACCGATACAGAGCGTACCGACCGGCTTGTCCCCGGAACCGCCGGAGGGTCCGGCAATGCCGGTAGTCGATACGGCGATATCAGCACCGCTGCGTTCGAGAGCGCCACGGGCCATCTCTTTGGCTACCGGCTCACTGACGGCGCCAAAAGCCTCGAGCGTGATGCGGTCGACACCCAGCAACAGTATCTTTGCCTCGTTGCTGTACGAGACCACCCCCTGCTGAAAATATGCGGACGAACCAGGCACGTCGGTCAGACGGCTTGCAAGCAGCCCTCCGGTGCAGGACTCCGCAACCGCGATAGAAAGGCTGTTTTCGGCAAGCATACGACCAACCGTCTCTTCAAGCGTCGTCTCTCCTGTTGCGTATATAAACCGCCCTGCTATAGAAAGAATTGCATCGACCACCAGGCGGTTATCCCTCTCGACGGCTTCGGTTAAACTTCCCGCGGTACTGACCACAAGATCGACCCCGGCAGTATGGGGCAGGTAGGCAAGCGTTGTGCCCACCGGCAAGGCGTCTTCTACCGCAGCGATGAGATCCGCAAGTGCGGATTCACCTATTCCGACCGTTTTTACCGGAGTATGCAGAATAGCAGTGGTACTCTGCCCGGCAAAAAACGGGATAACCGTTTTACGCATCATCGCCTGCATTTCGGAAGGAACTCCCGGCATCAGAACCAGAGAGCTGTTCCGAAAACGTTCGCCACAACAAATGATCATGCCGGCTGCCGTACCGACACTGTTCGGGACAAGCACGGAGCCCTCGATAATCGTTGCCTGATCCCGAAGGTTATCGGGCAGCGTACGACCTCGTACCGTAAACCATGACGCAAGCAGATGAAAAGCCTCTTCATTCTCCACGACAGACCTTTGCAGAAGACGCATAACCGCTTTTTTTGTCCGGTCGTCGCGGGTCGGCCCGAGACCTCCGGTCACCAGCACAAGATCGGCTCTTGAGAGCGATTCCGACAAAACGGTGATGATCTGATCTTCATCGTCGGAACAGGCGACGATCCTGATAACCGGAACACCGATTCCGCCGAGAGCGGTGGCAATAAACGAGGCGTTGGTATTGACCTTGCCCCCTTTAAGCAGCTCGTCGCCAATTGAGACGATTTCAGCAATCATACGCGCCTTACTACACCAGATAACTTGCAATACGGAGAATATCGGCAAACACTCCACCGGCGGTAACCTCTCCCCCTGCTCCCGGTCCGCGGACAACCAGAGGCGTGATATTGTAACGATCCGTCGTGAACACCACCATATTTTCAGAACCGTTAAGTCCGGCAATCGGACTTGTAAGGGGTACCCGCTTGACCCCTATACTGGCCTTGCCATCGCGTATTTCTCCGGCATAGGCAATGGTCATACCGGCTTTGCCGGCAGTCTGTATCTCATCGGCATACCAGCGGTCAACCGAACTCAAACGGCCGAGAAACTCCTCTACAGGCATCTCTCCCCGCAGCTCTTGAGGGACAAGACTTTCGCACTCGACATCGCTGTAGATCATCGGACAGCCGAGTTCACGACCGAGAATGAGCACTTTCCGGGCAAAATCCGCTCCGGAAAGGTCGTCACGGGGATCCGGCTCGGTATAACCGGCATCTTTAGCCATGCGGACAATATCGCTGAATCTGCCGCCTTTGCGAAGTTCGTTGAAAATAAAACTCAGGGTTCCCGAAAGCACCCCTTCGATACTGATAATATTGTCTCCGCTGTTTTTCAGATCGTTCAGGGTATTGATGATCGGCAGACCGGCCCCTACATTGGTTTCATAGAGAAAACGGGCATTACTGGCCCGCTGGGCCGTTCTTATCTGCTCATAAAGCTCTGCGCAACCAGCCATGCCGAGCTTGTTTGCCGTAACAACCGAGATATTGGCCCTGAGCAGTTCCGGATACTGCTCGGCAACATTGCCGCTTGCCGTACAATCGACAAAAACCGTATTATGCAGATTCCGTTCCCTGATCAGTCGGATATACCCTTCGATACCGGCGTATCCGGGCTCTCTCGGCTTAAGCGCATCCTCCCAATGATCAAGATCGATCCCCTCGTCAGCATGGGCAATCCGACGCGTATTTGCCAGTCCG
Source organism: Pelodictyon luteolum (assembly GCA_020721225.1). Taxonomy (GTDB): domain Bacteria; phylum Bacteroidota; class Chlorobiia; order Chlorobiales; family Chlorobiaceae; genus Chlorobium; species Chlorobium luteolum_C. The sequence goes on from DYNE01000002.1 coordinate 50,686, forward strand.
CAGACAAGCACGTCGAGATCCTTCTCCATCCTTAGATTCATTCTGTGACGGCTGATCTGGCGTATGAGACTTTTTGCTATCGTACCGGTACCGGCAAGAAAAACATGCACTTTCCGCTGCGACAGAAAAAACGATTCATGAATGCAGTTGAGCGCCTTGTCCTCGTCACGATTGTCGATAACAACCGAAATATTCATCTCATTGGCGCCCTGGGCTACAGCAATGACATTGATGCCGTTTTTCCCCAATGTTTCGAACATTTGCGCCGAAACACCCGGATGACCGGACATGTTGTTCCCGACAACGGCAACCAGCGCAAGATGCCTGCGTAACACAAGCGGATCTATCAGTCGGGCCTGCATTTCGGCAGTGAATTCATCCTCGAGAATTCTGTTGGCTTTAGCTGCCTGAGCCGGATTGATGGCAAGACTGATCGATTGCTCCGATGAAGCCTGCGAAATAAAAATTACGTTGATGTGATGCTTTGCAAGACAGCTGAACAGGCGCGAAGCGATTCCCGGCACTCCGACCATACCGCTTCCGGAAAGGTTCAGGAGCACAACGCTGTTGATCGAACTGAGACCGGTAACGGGGTGAACCTGCCGAACGGCAGCCGGATCCAGTTCTCTTTCGATTCTCGTTCCAGGCGCGTCAGGATTGAATGAATTCTTGATGAGCACCGGAATCGAAGCCTTCATGGCCGGAAGTATGGTAAACGGATGAAGCACCTTCGCTCCGGCATGAGAGAGCTCCATCGCTTCGGCATAGCTGATAAAGGGAAGCACCCGGGCATCACGCACCCGTTTGGGATCGGCACTGAAAAAACCGTCCACATCGGTCCATATGAGAATCTCCTCCGCGCCGAGAGCCGCTCCGAACAACGATGCGGTATAGTCCGAACCGCCCCTGCCAAGAGTGGTTGTCGTCCCGTCCTCTGCTGCCGCAATATATCCGGTTACAACAGGAATCACCCCGTCAGGAACAGGAGCGTTTCCGATTCGCTGAAAACTCTCTTCAAGGCCAACCGTTGCGCTCCCGTAGTTGGAGTCGGTAACGATAAGTTCTCTGGCATCGATATACACTGCCGGCATCTTGAGCAGGTTCAGATAACCGGCGACAATCCGCGCCGAGAGGCGCTCTCCGAAGCTGAGCAGAAGCGCGGTGCTTTTTTCCGACAGCTCCCGAAGAAGAAACACTCCATGCAACAGATCATGCAATTCGGCAAGTTCCGCACGTATTGAATCCGAAAGTCCGGCATATGCGTCACTGCCCGAAAACAGCCCGTCAAGAACCGTTGTATGCCGCTGGCCGATATCGTCAAGTATTCTCAGATAACCCTCCCTTCCCGCACAGGCAACATTGGCCGCTTCAAGCAGAAGATCGGTTACCCGATGAAATGCCGAAACAACCACAACAGGACAATCAGGCTGCAAAGCCGAACTGATAATAGCGGCTACTTTTTTTATTCTGGCGGCAGTGCCGAGTGAGCTCCCTCCGAACTTGTATATCTTCATGCTGACGTTAACGCATTAACAAAATATGATTGGCATCATCAACACAACGAACTTATAAAATAAAAATCATTTCCCGATAGGCTTCAACAGCCATACATGAAAAACAGCTTCCGGCAGAAAAAAAAGCGCCCATATGGGCGCTTTTAACATCATTTTCTACCTCTACAAAAGAGCCGTCAGCCCTTCAAAGCATCAGCGCCAGCCACAATCTCGCTCAACTCTTTGGTAATCGCGGCCTGTCTGGCACGATTATAACTGATATTAAGCGTACGAAGCAGCTCCTTGGCGTTTTCCGTCGCCGAATCCATGGCCGACATTCTTGCGGCCTGCTCGGCGGCATTGGACTCGAGCATCATTCTCCACAACTGGGTATTGAGATGCTTCGGCACAAGCTCGTCGATGATTACCGAAGGAGAGGGCTCATAGATATAATCGCTACTGCTCTCCTTACCAGATACCGATGCTGAAATAGGCAGAATCTCTTCCGCCTTCAGAACTGGCGCAAGCACGCTCTTGAACTCGTTATATACCACAACAACCTTATCAACCTCGCCACGCAGGTACATCGCCGAAGCTGTTTGCGTAATCTCTTTCGCAATGCTGAAATCAAGATTCTGAAACAGACCGGGATATCCCTTGGCGATAGCATATCCCCTTTTACGAAAAAAGTCAAACCCTCTGGTTCCTGCACAGATCATGCTAACGCCGCCGTTTTTGTACTGAGAGGCATAATCCTCGGTAACGACCTTCTGTGCCAGTTTGATAATATTCGTATTGAAGGCACCGCACAGACCCCTGTCGGAAGTAATGAGGATCACCAGTACTTTTTTGACCTCCGGACGGATCGAAAGCAGGGGATTAAGCGATGTATCCACCTTGCCTGAAAGCGATGCGAGCATCTCTTTCAGCTTTGCCGCATAGGGACGGGCCATTACTGCCCGTTCCTGCGCTCTCCGCAACTTGGCGGCCGCAACCATTTTCATGGCCTTGGTAACCTGCTGCGTGGATTTCACCCCTTTGATTCGTACACGTATATCCTTTAATGTAGGCATGTATTAGGGACTGTTAATAAATTATACGTAAACACATCAAGGCTGTTCTCAGGCCTTTACTTTCTGGTTGAACGAGCTGATGAATCTCTCGGCAGCATCCTTCAGCTTTTTAGCTGTATCTGCCTCAAGCGAGCCGGTCTGGGAAATCGTTTTCAGAATTTCCGGCTGCTTGTGTTCGAGCATGCTGAGAAACTCCTCTTCGAAACGACGGATATGAGGCACTTCGACAGCATCGAGCAGCCCCTGGGTCCCAAGGAAAATAATGGCTACCTGCTTCTCGACCGGCATCGGTATATACTGGCCCTGCTTCAGAATTTCAACCAGTCTTGCTCCCCTGTCGAGCTGAGCCTTGGTAGTTTTGTCCAGATCGGAACCGAACTTGGAGAATGCTTCGAGTTCACGGAACTGGGCAAGATCGAGACGAAGCGTACCCGCCACTTTTTTCATTGCCTTGATCTGTGCCGCGCCGCCGACTCGGGAAACCGAAATACCGACGTTGATAGCCGGCCTCTGACCGGAGTTGAAGAGGTTCGACTCAAGGAATATCTGTCCATCGGTGATCGAGATCACGTTGGTCGGGATGTATGCTGAAACGTCACCTGCCTGTGTTTCAATAACCGGCAGAGCAGTAAGGCTGCCTCCGCCCTTGACCAACGGCTTCAAATCTTCAGGAAGATCGTTCATTTTTCTGGCAACTTCGATATCGTCGGTGATCTTTGCCGCTCTTTCAAGCAGGCGTGAGTGCAAATAGAACACGTCACCCGGATATGCCTCGCGTCCCGGTGGACGGCGGAGCAGAAGCGAGAGCTGGCGGTAAGCCACAGCCTGTTTCGACAGATCATCGTATACGACAAGGGCATGACGTCCGGTATCGCGGAAATATTCGCCGAGAGCCGCTCCGGCAAATGGAGCGATGAACTGCAGCGGAGCCGGATCAGAAGCGGTTGCAGAAATAACCGTTGTGTACTCCATTGCACCGTACTTCTCAAGGGTATTGACAACCTGAGCAACAGTTGACCCTTTCAGTCCGACAGCGACATAAATACAGAAAACGCCTTTCCCTTTCTGATTGATAATGGTATCGAGAGCAACAGCGGTCTTTCCTGTCTGACGATCGCCGATGATCAGCTCACGCTGTCCGCGTCCGATCGGAATCATGGAGTCGATAGCCTTGAGACCTGTCTGTAGCGGTTCATGAACAGATTTACGGAAAATAACACCAGGAGCCCTGCGTTCGAGAGGTACCCTGAGAGTGGTCTCGATGGCACCCTTCCCGTCGATAGGTTCGCCAAGAGGGTTGACAACCCTTCCGAGCATCGCCTCGCCGACCGGGACAGAGGCGAGAATGTTGGTTCTTCTGACCGTATCGCCTTCTTTTACCGTGTTGGATTCACCGAACAATACACAGCCGACGTTGTCTTCCTCAAGGTTCAGAGCCATACCCATCACCTTGTTGGGAAACTCGAGAAGCTCACCTGCTGCAACCAGTGATAAACCGTAAACACGGGCAATACCGTCACCAACCTGCAGCACTGTTCCTACATCATAAACTTCCGCCTCGGACTCAAAACCGGCAAGCTGCTTGCGAAGTATGGATGAAACCTCGTCAGGTCTGACTGTTGTAGACATATCGTATTCGCTTGGTTATTTGTTTTTAAGAAAAGAGAAAGATTCTGCTTACCTTCTTTTGAAATCTGAACCGGTTTTTTCCATTCAAAAAATAAAAGCCAAATTTAATGAAAAGCTTTTAGTTATTCAAATTCTCTGCATAATTTGATAGCCTTGCTTTTCCGGCACCGGAATAATCCTGCCCAGTACAGGTACAATACAGAATAAAGACTAACCAGACAAAGAGAAGTTAGAGCAAACGGTATGAAAACGGTCAAGGGATTTGCTTCCGCCACGGTCGGCAACGTAGCCTGCGGTTTTGATGTGCTTGGATTTGCCATTACCGAGCCCGGTGATGAGGTAACCCTTACCCTTCTTGACGAAAGAAAAAAAGATTGTCCGGTATCCATCGCAGGCATAACAGGAGATGGGGGCGCACTTCCGCTCGACCCGAAAAAAAACACATCGAGCTTTGTTGTGCTGAAGTTTCTCGAGTATATCCGTACGCACAAAGGAGTTGATTTCAGCGGTCATATCTCTCTCGAACTGAAAAAAAACCTTCCGCTCAGCAGCGGAATGGGCAGCAGTGCAGCGAGCGCGGCGGCAGCTCTTGTCGCCGCCAACGAACTTCTTGGCCAGCCATGCACGAAAATGGAGCTGGTCCATTTCGCCATCGAGGGCGAACGGGTGGCATGCGGCTCAGCCCATGCCGACAACGCCGCACCGGCTATCCTCGGCAATTTCGTGCTGATCCGAAGCTATACGCCGCTCGATCTCATTACCATCCCGCCGCCGAAAGATCTCTTCTGTACCCTGGTTCATCCTCACACCGAACTGCGCACATCGTTCGCCCGTTCGGTACTGCCCAGAGCTATCCCGCTGAAAACGGCAATCCAGCAGTGGGGCAATGTCGGAGCCCTTATCACTGGGCTGCTGACCTCGGATTATGAACTGATCGGCCGATCACTTGTCGATGTGGTTGCCGAGCCGAAACGTGCTCCTCTCATCCCCGGATTTTTCGATGTCAAACAGGCTGCGCTTGAAGCAGGAGCACTTGGATGCAGCATAGCTGGTTCCGGCCCCTCGCTTTTTGCGTTTTCTTCATCGGAAAAGACAGCCAGGGAAGCCGGCAATGCCATGCAGCAGGCGTTCCTTTCACCGAAAACAAATCTTGATTCCGACATGTGGGTATCCCGCATCTGCAGCGAAGGTGCGAAAATCTTGTAATTATCACTGTTTCAGCGTTCGATCATGATCTATTTCAGCACGAATAAATCTTCCACTCCGGTCTCTATAAAAAAAGCCACGCTCGAAGGACTTGCTCCTGACGGAGGCCTCTATGTCCCATCGGAAATTCCGGTTTTTTCAGCTCCCGAGATGCAGCTGCTTGAAGACGGAAATTTCAACAACATCGCATTTGCCATCGCAAGAAAATTCATCTGCGGAGAGATCCCTCCCGATCAGCTCAGCGATATTATCGACAGCTGCTATCCGTTTGAAACCCCGCTTGTCGAACTGGAAAAAGGAACCTTTATCGAAGAGCTGTTTTCTGGACCGACTCTGGCCTTCAAGGATTACGGCGCAAGGTTTCTGGCCAGGCTTACCGGCTACTTCGCATCGGAGGACCGGAAGCTCATCACGGTTCTTGTAGCTACTTCCGGCGATACCGGCAGTGCGGTTGCCTATGGATTTCAGGGAATTCCGAACACCAGGGTAGTGCTGCTCTACCCCTCCGGAAAAGTAAGCCGCCTGCAGGAACAGCAGCTCACGACCGCAGGTGGCAATGTGCAGGCTCTGGAAGTGCAGGGGGACTTCGACGACTGCCAGCGGCTGGTCAAGCAGGCGTTTACCGATCCGGAACTGAAGGAACGTCTGACCCTGACCTCGGCAAACTCCATCAACATATCGCGGCTGATACCACAATCATTCTATTATGCCTGGGCGACGCTGCATCTGAAAGCACAATATGGACTTGAGCAACCGGTATTCTCGGTACCAAGCGGAAACTACGGCAACCTTACCGCAGGCATTCTTGCCCGCATGATGGGCTTTCCTATCGGCCACTTCATCGCGGCATCGAATGCCAACGACAGCGTCACCCGCTATCTTGACGAGGGCCGTTACGACCCCCATCCGACGATCCCGACGCTTTCGACGGCCATGGATGTCGGCAATCCGAGCAACTTTGCCCGGCTAAGGCACCTGTACGGAAACGACCACCATGCCATGGGTGCGGACATCACCGGTATCGCCATTTCCGATGAAGCTACCGTCGCTACAATCCGAGATATCTTCATGCGTTACAACTATGTTATCGATCCGCACACCGCCGTAGGATTCCGGGCACTCGAAGAGTACCGTCAGGCAAGCGGGAGCCGGTCGCCTGGAATAGTACTGTCAACGGCTCATCCGGCAAAATTCCTCGAAGTCATCGAAGATGCGCTGAAAAAAGAGATAGAAATTCCGGAACGCCTTTCGGTGGTGCTCGAAAAGAAAAAACAGGCAACCATGATCGGAGCCGATTACAGAGAACTCTCCGACTTCCTTAAACAGCTGGACCGGTAACAGGAGATACATTCAAGCATGAACCTTCGCTCGCTGCTTTTTTTTCTCATTCTGATTCCCGTCATGTTTATCGGAATGTCGATCGCGCTCATCGTCAGCATGTTTGAGCGAAGTGGTGATTTTTTTGCCCGCATAGCCTCCTGGTGGGGCCGTTTCAGCGCGGCTCTTTTCGGTATTGCCATTGAGGTAACCGGCAGAGACAATTACCGAACGGACAGAAACTACCTTGTCATCAGCAACCACGCGGGCATGGCGGACATTCCGCTGCTGCTGGGGGCCATGAAGCTGAATCTTCGTTTTGTGGCAAAAGAGGAGTTGGGAAAAATACCGGTGTTCGGATGGGCTCTCAAACGATCGGGTTATGTCATGATCAAACGAGGTCAGAACCGTGAAGCCCTGAAAAGCCTCCTGACGGTTGCCGATGTCCTCAAAAGCGGAAAGTCCGTGCATATTTTTCCGGAAGGCACCCGGTCGGAAACAGGAAAACTGCTGCCGTTCAAACGCGGCGCTTTTCTGGTAGCCCAGAAAGGCGGAGTGCCGCTGCTGCCGGTTACCATTATCGGCAGCAACCTGATCACTCCGAAAAAAAGCCTCAGAATCAATAAGGGGAAAGTGAAAATGGTTATCGGAAAACCTCTCGACCCATCGCAGTTCAGCAACGTCGAAGCCCTTATGGATGCATCAAGGCGAGAGATCGAAAACAATCTCAGGCAGTACGGAGGATCTCAGAACTGACGGTACAGATTAGCCATTTCCATCGCCGTCATCGCTGCGTCGAACCCTTTGTTGCCGGCTTTGGTGCCAGCCCTTTCGATTGCCTGTTCAAGATTTTCCGTGGTGAGCACGCCGAACGACACGGGAATCATGGTGTCGAGCGAAACCTGGGCAATCCCTTTGGTCGCTTCGGCGGCAATGACATCGAAATGAGGGGTTGATCCCCGGATAATCACGCCCAGAGCAATCACGGCATCGGCAGTTCCACTCAGCGCGACTTTTTTCGCTACCATCGGAAGCTCAAAAGCTCCGGGGCAACGGTAAACGGTAATCTGCCCTTCGCTGCCGCCATGACGCAGAATGCAGTCAATCGCACCTTCAACCAGCTTCTGCCCGATAAAATCGTTAAAACGTGAAACCACGAGCGCAAAACGGATATCCTTTGCGCTGAGCGAACCCTCAATCTGTTTTATCTGCATAACGATATTCTCTTTATTCTGTTTTTAGCGTTACTTCCTGGAGCGGCAATAACCGAGAAGCCGCTCGACAAGATCGATAATGACGTGCCCTATCGTAATATGGCACTCCTGAACCCTGTCTGCCGAACCTGAATGAGGTACCACAATCGAAAGGTCTGCAACATCTTTTATCATGCCACCATCCCCTCCGGTCAGGGCAATGGTTTTCATTCCGTGCCCACGGGCATACTGCAGCACATTGAATACACTTCGACTGTTGCCGCTTGTTGACAGGCCAAGCACAACATCGCCTTCCCGGCCATAGGCTTCGGCAAGCCGCCGGAAAACCTCGTCATAACCGAGATCGTTTGCCCCTGCCGTCAGAGCCGTCGTATCGGCATTCAAGGCAATTGCCGGCAATGCAGGACGCTCAACGCTGCTCCGATACCTGATCGTCAGTTCTGTGGCCAGATGCTGCGCATCAGCCGCACTCCCGCCGTTGCCGCAGAGCAGCAGCTTTCCGCCATCCTCGAAAGTCGATGCGATCAAGCGTGCCATGGCAACAATAACCGCACTGTTCTGCCGGGCCACGTTCTCCTTCAGTCTTGCGCTGTAAAGCATGGTGTCGAGCACAACCTCCTCATAAGGCGTTCGGTCAGCCAAACCACCGGCAGTACATCTGCATTTGGGAATCATAACAAACAGTTTAATACATGGACGAGTTCAAAAGCAAACCAATATAACGAAAAAACAGGCGCTCCGCTACTGAGGCAACAAAGACAGCAATACCGCACAGTGCTGTGGCAACGGAACTTTTACCCCCGGCTTTTTTTTAAAGATTGCAGGAACAACTCTCCAGGCAACCCTCTTGAAGCATCTGCCGTCATGAAAAACATACTCGTGCCGACCGATTTTTCCTCACATGCCATGGCGGCTTTTGAAACCGCCGTCTCGCTGTCTCGCAGAACAGGAGCACAGGTGCGCCTTTACCATGTGATTGAAGTTCCCGAAATTGCAGAGATGCATGAGCTGATGGCATGGAGGGAATCCGGCGAAAACGGAAGCATGGAGAGTGCAGACGGGATGCTTCGTCAACTGGTAACGAACGAAGCGTATAACGATATCCGCCCCGTATACTCCATCGATTACGGAACCCCTCACAAAAGCATCAGCGCGAAGGCTGCCGAAGAAGGATTCGACCTTGTGGTCATCGGAAGCCATGGCGTGAGCAGAATCGACAAAATTATTTTCGGGTCGACCACGGAAAAAGTCATCCGAAATACGCTCTGCCCTGTACTGACCATCAACGATACGATTTCCTGTTTCCTGCCCTCGACTATCGTCTTCTGTGCCGGCATTCCTGCAGAGCAGGCTTGCGGACTTGAGACCGTCAAATCGATTGCACTGCTCTACGATGCCGTGATTCACATCGTAAAAGTCTCGACGCCAGAGCATTTCGAAACCACCCGGGAGTCACGGATGGCTATGAAAACCTTAGCCGAAACAAACAAACTGCCGCACTACACCCTGAACCACTACAACGACCGGAGCATCGAGGAAGGCCTTAAGCATTTTTCTGAAGACATCAGCGCCGACCTGATCTGTATGCCGACACACGGCACATCGGGGATTCGGCACCTCTTCAGAAAAAGTGTAACCGGGAACATGACCAGACAGATCGCCATTCCGGTTCTTACCTGCAGGATACCGGAAACATGAGATACCCCCACCCGTAATCCGTCTCAACCGCCCTTCGTTGTCCCGGAAAGCCTGCGGCCGCAGACACGGCAATAGAGGGCATCGGTATCGTGCACGACATCGGGACACGACGGGCAGGAACGGCTCCTGCTGCTTCTGCCGCGCATCGACGACATTTCCGAAGAAACGATGCCGGTAGGAACCGCAATGATGCTGTAACCGGTTATCATCAGAAGTGCTGCAAGAAACCTTCCTGCCGGAGTCTGCGGAGAGATATCCCCGTACCCGACGGTAGTTACGGTGACAATTGCCCAGTAGATACTTTCGGGAATGCTCCGGAAACCATTTTCAGGCCCCTCGATCATATACATGATCGCACCGACGATACTGACGAGTACCAGAACAAAAAAAAGAAAAACCATGATTTTCCTGCCAGACGCCCTGATGGAGGCGGTTACGAAGTCGGCTTCCCTGACATAAGCCATAAGCTTGAGAAGCCTGAAAATCCTGAGCACCCTGAAAAAGCGGACGATAAGAAAATATTGTGCCCCCGGATACAGAATGCTGAAATAGGTCGGCAGAATGGAGAGAAGGTCGATGAGACCGAAAAAGCTTGTCGCGTAACGCACCCGGCTCTTTGCAGCATAGAGGCGCAGAAAATATTCCAGCGTAAACAGCACGGTAAAAAACCATTCAAGAACATAGAGCGGCCCTCCATAAAGTTTGTGCAGCGAAGCAACGCTGTCGAGCATCACAACGAGGACACTTGCGCAGATAGCACCGATAAGGCCCAGATCGAACAGCTTGGAGGGAATGGTGGTGCTGTCGAAAATAATATGCCTGGCAACCTCCCTGAATGTTCTTTTTGCCGCCATGATACTCTGCCAGAAATAATTCACAGATAAAGAAAAGCCTGTATATCTATAATAAGCAAGAAAATCTTTCAGAGGAGGTCCGCCGGCAAAAAAAACTCCGCCTGACGAGCAGCATCAGACGGAGTTCGAGAGAGATGATGGAATAAGAGCCTTAATGGTACCTGGCGCTCTCTTCCTTGACGAATTCGACAAGAAGCTTCAGGTTGGCCGGATCGACATCGGGAAGAATACCATGTCCGAGGTTGAAAACATGACCTGAGGTTTCGGTGTGCTGACCGAACTGTTTCAGGACTTTTGCTGCTTCCGACTTGATCTTTTCAGGGGTGCCGTAGAGCACTGTCGGATCGAGATTACCCTGCAGGGCGACTCGATCCTTGAGCTCGGCACGGGCTTTTGCAATATCTATGCCCCATCCAAGACCCATGGCATCGCAGCCGGTATCGGCGATATCGGAAAGAATGGTGTTGCAGTCTTTCGAAAAAACGATAACCGGAATATCGGGGTACTTCGCCTTGACAGCCTGAACGTTCTGCTTGATGTAGGGAAGAGCGAATTCACGATAATCGTCCTCGGAAAGAGCACTTGCCCATGAGTCGAAAATCTGGATTGCGTCGGCACCGGCCTCGACCTGCTTGAGGAGATAGGCGCTGATGGTTTCGGAAATCTTGCCGAGAAGAAGATGGGCCATCTGCGGCTCGCGGTACATCATTTTCTTGGCAAAAGCGTAGTTCTTCGATCCGCCGCCTTCTACAGCATAGGTAAAGAGCGTCCATGCCGCACCTGAAAAACCGATAAGCGGAACGCGGTTGTCGAGTTCTCTCTTGGTAAGACGAAGGGCGTCCATCACATAGCCGAGTTTCTCATCGATATCGGGCACGATGAGCTTGTCGATATCTGCCTTGCTGCGGATGACAGGAGAAAGCTTGATTCCTTTTGTCTCGATAATCTCGACATTCATTCCCATGGCTTCATTGATCACAAGAATGTCGGAAAAGATGATTGCGGCATCGACACCCATCAGATCAACGGGCTGAATGGTTACCTCGGCGGCCAATTCAGGCGTTTTGCAAAGGGTTAAAAAGTCAGTTTTTTCCCTGACTGCCCGATACTCCGGAAGATAGCGACCGGCCTGTCTCATCACCCAGATAGGCGTCCTGGAACAGGGCTGACGCTTCAATGCCCGGAGAAATAGATCATTTTTGAGCATGCAATGCAATAATTTGAGATGTTAAAAAAACAGTACCCCGCTGTTACTCCCGGGAGTGCCGGCTCAGACGGTTTTGTAAAATGGCAAAGCTACATTTTTTTAGCCTTATTTGAAAACCTTTCATGAAAAGCCGGCATGATCTCCCCCGCCTGGTGCAGGAGAGAGATGATTCCTTCAGCTTACGATATGCCGTTTGATTCCAAGCTGTTTATCCGTATAACCCAGTGCCAGACCTACCATTTCGGAAAGATGGAAAACAGGAATGGAGCTCTGAATATGAGCCTGCTTCAGGGCTTTTGCCTGATATCCGTCAAGAACCGTATGACAGAGCGGGCATGGCGTAACGATAAAATCGGCTTTTATCTGAATAGCCTCTTCAAGCGCTTCGGCAGCCACATTGAGAGATTCCTCTTCGGCTACCAGTAGCGTATGAAAACCACAGCAGCGGTTTTTATGTTCATAGGGGAGCGAGGTTCCGCCCAGCGCCTCGATCAGTTTGTCCAGTGAACTCGGATCGAGCGGGTCATCCTTTCCGAGAACCGTCGAGGGTCTGAGAATGTGACAGCCGTAAAACGGAGCTATCCTGTACTTGTTCAATGGAACCCTGACTTTTTGCCGGATAGCTTCAAACCCGACATCTTCGGCAAGCACCCAGAGAAGATGACGAACATTCGAGGTTCCCTTGTACTCCAGTCCCTCTTTTTTCAGAAGGTCGTTAACCTCTTTTTTAAGGTCAGGCGATTCATCGAGCTTTTTCTTGGCCGTACGGATGGTCATCAGACATGTGTTGCAGGAAACGACAAGATCAAGACCGAGTTTTTCGGCAAGGGCTATATTGCGGCCGTTGACCAGCGCAAAATGTTTCGGGCTCACGTAATCGAGGTTGCTCCCCCCGCAACAGGTGCTCTCGTGCAGTTTCACCATTTCGATGCCGAGATCATTCTGCCAGAGATCGATGGAACGATCGACCTCTTTAGTCATGGATTCGTTAATACAGCTCAGGTAGTAAGCGTACCTCTTCATACTGCGGTTCTCCACGGTTATTTTTTATGAGATTTCTGTTCCGCTTTGACGTGTTCCGTCATCTCCCTGAACAGCTCTCTGAATTTTTTCATCCCTTTGGCCGGCTTGACCAGCGGCGGAGGTGGCGGTGTTCTGCGTTTCATAATCATCTTCATCGCCATCGGCAGAAGGTTCTGCAACGTCCAGGCAATACCGTTCGTCCGGATAGGCAGGGTGGCCTCGACGAGCTTGCCCTTCTTTTCAATATCCTCCATGAAAGCTTCGGCATGCTTCGCTCCGCTCGTGTCCCTGGCTCCCCTTACTTCAAGAGCGTCTTCACGAATGCCGTGAATGGCATCCATGATGGGAATATGTTTCACGCAGGTCTCCTGACAGCGGTAACAGTGCGTGCAGTCCCATACCCCGTGATCCTTCACCAGTTCCCCGAGACGCACGTCATGAATGGCATCACGACTGTCCACGTTCATCCGGTAAGACTTCAGAAGAACCGCCGGCGAAACGTACTCCTTGTGCGCTCTGAGAATGGTGCACTCGGAAACGCAGGATGCACAGAGAATACAGTCAGTTGCCTTGTCATACTTCAGGAACTCCTCTTCGGAAACCAGGAACTCCTTTTTGCCCATGTCGTGCTCGGGCATTCTGGACTCGACCCAGTTTGAATAGTGCTTCATCTTGTCAACAAGAGGATCCATATCGACAATGAGATCCTTGATAAGCGGCATATTGCGCAACGGCTCGATCTTGATGACGCCCGGCTCACGGGCTTTTTCGAGTTCATCCCACACCTGGGTAGTACAGGCGAGTTTCGATATGCCGTTGATCCGCATGCCGCATGAACCGCAGATGCCTGCCTGGCAAAAAGCCCTGAAACTCACCGAAGCATCGACATGCTCCTTGATATAATTTAGAGAACGAAGAACCGTGATACCTTTTTCAGTCTGTATCGTATAGTCGTCAAAGTACGGCTTGCTGTCTACCTGCGGGTTAAAACGGAAGACCCTGAGGGTTATATCTCTTTTCTCTTCCTTATGCAGTTCTGTGACTCCTGTCATATAGAGTAATGTTAATAAGTTCTTTCCTGAAGTTCGTACCGCCCCATGATCACAGGCTTTTCTCCCAGCCTCACGCTATCACCGTCAAGAGTAGCAAGAGTATGCTTATGCCATTTCTCATCATCCCTTACCGGAAAATCGGTACGGGTATGCGAACCACGACTCTCTTCACGGGCAAGTGCACCTGCAGCAACAGTTTCTGCAAGATCGAGCATATTTTTCAGTTCGAGAACCTGAAGAAGATTGGTATTGTACACATCGCTGGTATCGAAAACGCGAACATGCCTGAAACGCTCCCTGAGGTCATGAATCTCGGCAATACCTTTATGAATCTTGGAGGCCTCCCGATAGATGCCGACGTTATTGGCCAAAGTCTGCCCGAGCTCTTCACGCAACGCGCCGTACCGCTCAAAATGACCGGATGGCTGCATATAACTTCTGAGCAGGGCTTCGGTATCCCTGACCTCCTGTTCGGTGATTTGCGAAGGCTCGAATTTACGAGCCTCCTCTGCGGCTGCCCGTCCGGCTATGCGACCGAACACAAGAATATCGAGAAGAGAGTTACCTCCGAGACGATTGGCTCCATGAACGGATACACAGGCACTCTCACCGGCTGAATAAACGCCGTCCATAACGGTCCTGCCAAAATTGTCGGTATCGATGCCGCCCATCGAGTAGTGAGCTGTCGGCCTTACCGGAATAGGCTCCTCGATAGGATCAACGCCCTCGAAGTACATCGACATCTCCCGAATCTGCGGAAGCCTTGATTTGATCAGATCGGCGCCGAGATGCGTAAGGTCGAGATGAATATATTTACCTGCCGGGCTGTCAAAACCCCTTCCCTGCAGAATCTCGGTTTCAAGAGAACGGGAAACAAGATCCCTTGGCCCGAGTTCCATCTTTTCCGGAGCGTATCTCGACATGAAGCGTTCGCCATCCTTGTTGATCAGATAACCACCCTCACCCCTTGCTCCTTCAGTGACAAGAAGGCCGCTTTTGCGGAGCCCTGTCGGGTGAAACTGTACAAACTCCATATCCTTCAGGGGAATACCTGCTCGATAGGCGATTGCCTGACCGTCACCGGTATTGCCCGCAGCGTTGCTTGACCGGTTCCAGTACATCTTGGCATAGCCGCCTGTTGCCAAAATCACGGTTCTGGCAGGGAATGCCTCGACTTTTCCGGTCTTGATGTTCATGGCAACAAGACCTTTCATGCGGCTGCCATTGACGGACAGATTCAGTGCGAAATATTCGTTGAAGAAAAAAACGCCTTTTTTGAGGCACTGTTCATATAAGGTCTGCAGAATCGTATGGCCGGTCTTGTCGGCACAGTAACAGCATCGGGGTCTTCCCGCTCCGCCGAAAGGACGCTGTGCGATCGTGTTATCGTCAAGCCTTGACCAGGGAGTGCCTATGTTGTCAAGCTCCCGGATGATTTTCGGAGCTTCGGAACAGAGAATCTCAACGGCGTCCTGATCCGCGAGATAATCGCTCCCCTTGATGGTATCGAAAATATGCAGTTCCACCGTATCATCCTTCGCTTTGTTGGCAAGAGCAGCATTGGCTCCGCCCTGGGCTGCCGAAGTATGGGAGCGGTTCGGATACACTTTGGAAAGCACGGCAATATTGAGTGATGGATTGGTTTTCATGGCCTCCATAGCCGCGTATAAACCGGCGCCACCTCCTCCGACGATAACAATATCAAATGGTTTCATACGTTCTTTTCTCGTTATGAAATCTGTACAACAGATTCAGGATTATACGTAGGGCAGCGAAAAGTCGTACCCTGCAGGTTGAAATGATGTCTCTTGTGAAAAGAGGTAAGAGAACCGGGCGGTTATAACGCTATGTGGTCGTCATGAATCGGAAGTTCCTCGACAGCCTGAAGAACATCGGTCATATTCAGTACGCCTATCACTTTATTCCCTTCCATAACGGTCAGCCGTCTGACATTGGTTCTTTTCATCAGACGAAGTGCGTACTTCACCCTGAGTTCAGGATTGATACTGATAATCGGCTTGCTCATGATCTGAAAAACCGGTGTATTCCAGGGATCGCGATGCACATCTTCTCCGGGATCTATGACTTTTTCCAGAATATCCTTTTCGGTCACAATGCCGTAACAGTCGTCTTCATTGCGAGGCTCTACAATAAGGCCGCTCTGTTTCGTCCGCTTCATGATCTGCAGAGCCTCGGCAACCGTACAACTGCCCTTGATCATCTGAAAATCTTTCTGCATCAATGCCGATATCGGAAGAGTCCGCAGGGTTATAAGCTGATCCATAGAAGTTCCTTCTGATTAAAAAAAGGACGATACGCCCCTTATTATTGGAAAATACGGCGGCTCCGGGTGAGCGCCGGGACTATGTCTGAAAAAAGCTGAATAAGGAAGGATGGCCGTAAAAAGCCAAAAGAGCGAAAAATGAAACTGAATAATATAAAAATCAGCACACAGGACACAAAAATTATTTTATCCCATTAGCTTTTTTATAAGCAGGCCAGTTGTTTTTCAGGAAAAGAAATGCCTCGAAATCCGACTGAAGAAGAAAAGGATTGGCCCCCTTTTCTTCAGCAAGAGTGGAGTGTGGACGTTCGCCGTAATCATGTCCGGGATAGACCGTCGTAGCAAGGGGCAGCTGCAGGATCTTGCCTTGCAGTGATTCGTACTCCTCTTTTGCCTCTTCGTCGGTACAGGTGCCTCCAACCTTTCCGGTAAAAAGAGTATCACCGGTAAAAAGCGCACCCCCGACATAGAGGCAAATGGAGTCCCGGGTATGACCCGGTGTATGCATTATTTGAACCTCAAGGCTGCCGAGAGGCAAAACCGCTCCATCCTCTACCCTGACCCCTGTAACCGGACAGGTATCCCCGTAAAGCAGCGGTTTGAGACCGGTCAGCAGCTCCATCTGTTCGTTGCCGTTCGTATGATCGGCATGGCCGTGCGTGGAAAATACATAGCGGATGCGATATCCCTGCCGAACCGCGTATTCGAAAATGGAACGCGGATCGTAGGAAGCATCGACGACCAGGGCGTCTCCGGAGGTTTCATCGGCTGCAAGATAGCCGAAATTTCTGTCGCCTCCTGTACGGAACTGCTTGACAAACATAAAGGTATAATCAATGCCCTTCAGGCGGTTTTTTCAACATTCATGAGGAATGCCCTTGCAGGGAAATCCCTGTCTACGGCAATAGGATTCCGTTCCAGTTCCTCCATGATAGCATCTGCCTTGTCGTCATCGAGCACGGCAAAGCAGAGTGAGGAATAGGTGCCGATCATCTCGTCAGAGGGCCACCATGGCTGCTGAGCCCCTTCTTTCCTGTCACAGTTACAACCCCTGATGGATACGTTGCTGAACATATGCACCTGAAACCTTCTGAAAAGACCGCGTACCATCGGACGGGTCTCCTCATGTCCCATAATAGCTATGAATTTCATGACTTTTTGGCCTCCTGAACCGTTTTTTCCGACTTCTTTTCCGTGATATAATAGACCAGAGGAACGACCACAAGGGTCAGTACTGTCGAGAGAATTCCGCCCCAGATCATCGATATGGCCAGACCCTGAAAAATAGGATCGAAAAGCATGATTACCGAACCGATAACAACCGCACCGGAAGTCAGAATGATCGGACGGGTCCTCACTGCGGCAGATTCAATAATCGCCTGTTTAAGCTCCGCACCCTCCTGGCGCCGTATCTGAATGAAATCTATCAGCAGCACCGAGTTTCTGACCATGATTCCGGCCAGAGCGATCATGCCGATCATGCTGGTCGCCGTAAAAAATGCCCCGTGAATGAAGTGACCGGGAATTATGCCGACAAGACTCAGCGGAATGGCGATCATCATGATGAGCGGCGTCTTGAACGACTGGAACCAGCCGACAATCAGCAGATAGATGATGACGAGCACAACAGCGAAAGCCGTTCCGAGATCCCTGAATACCTCGAAGGTGATCTGCCACTCTCCATCCCACTTCATGGCAAGCTTATCCTCGACAGCGGGATTCGAGGTATAGAGCGGATTGATGCGGTAACCGCCGGGAACCTTGATCTGCTGGATTTTCTTATCCATATCGAGCATGGCATAAACCGGACTTTCCGTCGCTCCGGCGACATCCGCAGTAACATAGAGCACCCTGCGAAGATCCTTGCGGTAAATGCTCTTGTCCTGGATTTTTTCTTCGACCCTGACAAGCTCCGAGAGAGGAATCATCTCGCCGGCACGAAGTCTGGTGGTCAGAGAACCCATTCCCTGTGACTGGACAAAGATGCCGGAAAGATCCCTGAGCGAGGTACGGTCTGACTGAGGCAGCCGAACCTGTATCATAACCGGCTCCTTTACATTATCCGCATGCAGCACACCGACATCCATGCCGCTGAGCGACATGCGGAGCGTCTGGGCGATCTGCTCGGTGGATACGCCGCGGAATGCAGCCCGCTCCTTGTTCACCACCAGATTGTAAACCTTCTGGTCGTCCTCCAGAAGCCAGTCTACATCGACCACGCCCGGAGTCTCGGCAAACACTCGCTTCACCTCTTTTGCCAGTGCAATCTGCTCCTTCTGTGAAGGTCCGTAGATTTCGGCTACAATGGTCGAGAGCACCGGAGGCCCTGGAGGAATTTCGACGATTTTCGCATTTCCCCTGTACTTCAGGGCAATCTGCTGAACGCCGGAGCGAACCCTTTTGGCTATATCGTGACTCTGGTCTTTTCGTTCTCCCTTATGGACAAGATTAACCTGAATATCGCCCATGTTAGCGGCCTGACGCAGATAATAATGGCGTACAAGTCCATTGAAATTGATCGGGGCGCTGGTACCGACATAGTACTGGTAACTGCTGACCTCCGGGACCGTTTTCAGATAAGCGGCGATCTCCTTGGTGACCCTTGCCGTCTGTTCAAGAGCTGTACCTTCAGGCATATCGACAATAACCTGAAATTCGTTCTTGTTGTCGAACGGCAGCATCTTCATCTGCACGGCTTTGAGCGGAATCAGAATGATCGCCCCGGCAAGCAGAAGCCCGACTCCGGCAAATGCGATCAGGCGCATAAAGCTGTTGTCGAGCAGCGGGGAGAGAATATTTTCAAACAGCCTGTAGTAACCGGTCTTCGTGATATCATACTCCGCGTGCCCTCCGTCCTCTACCTTCAGCAACCTGTAGGAGAGCCAAGGCGTTACGATCAGAGCTATCAGAAGCGAAAAGATCATAGCCAGCGAAGCGCCGATCGGCATAGGGCTCATATAGGGACCCATCAGGCCGGAAACGAACACCATTGGAAGAACGGCAGCAATAACCGTAAAGGTTGCAAGAATGGTGGGGTTGCCGACCTCGCTGACCGCCGTAATGGCTGCCTGAAGCTTTGGCTGCCGTTTCATGGCAAAATGGCGATGGATGTTCTCGGCGATGATGATCGAATCGTCAACAACAATACCGGTCACAAAAATCAGCGCGAAAAGCGTGACCCGGTTCAGGGAGTAATCCAGCAGGTAATAGACAAGAAGGGTCAGGGCGAAGGTGATCGGCACGGAAACAAAATTCACCAGCGCGCCTCTCCAGCCAAGAAAAATGCCGACGACGATCGTCACGGCGACTATGGCGATAATGAGGTGTTCGAGCAGCGTGAACACTTTTTCCGTTGCGGTCTCACCATAGTTTCTGGTTTCCGTAACGGTAATGGAGGACGGGATCACCGATCCCTTGAGCTGATCGACCTTGGCAACGACCTTTTCGGCAAGCACCGAGGCATCGGCGCCCTTGCGTTTCGCCACCGTCAGGGTTACTGCCGGATATTCGCCGCGGTCTTTCGACTCCGAAGCCGATCCCCAGCCGAAAAAGTTGAAGTTGCTGACCTCTTCGGGCCCGTCGACAATGCTGGCGACATTGCTCAGGTAGACCGGCGATGCCCCGTAAATACCTACAACGATATTCCCGACATCCGAAGCGCTTTCAAGAAAGCTTCCCGAGCGAACGAGAATTTCGCCGTTCTGCTGCTTGAAATCACCGGAAGGCATCTGACTGTTGGCCATCTGCACCTGGCGGGCGATCTGCAGGGCACTCACATTGTACTGCAGAAGTTTCTGTTTATCGAGCAGAATGCGTACCTGACGCTTTAGCCCTCCCTTGATCTCGACATCCCCGATATTCTCGGTCTTTTTAAGTTCATCAGCCACATCCATAGCGGTTTTTCTGAGCTGATAGGGGTCCTTGCTCTTGCTCCACATGGTCAGGTTCAGAACCGGAACATCGTCGATTGCCACTTTTTTCATAAGCGGCATCTGTACTCCCTGCGGCATCTTGTCCATGTTTTTCATGAGCGTAGCCCAGAGCTTCACCATGCTCTCCTCGGTATCCTCGCCCACATCATAGCGTACCGTGACCAGCGCAAAATCGGGCATGGATGTTGAATACACGTAGTCAACGCCGGGTATTTCCGTCAGCGAACGCTCGAAAGGTTTGGCCACGCGCTCCTCGACCTCGGATGGGGCCGCGCCGGGATAGGGAATGTAGATATCCACCATCGGAACGACAATCTGCGGCTCCTCCTCCCTCGGGGTCATAAACGTTGCGATGATACCCACAAGAAGCGAAGCCACCATCAGGAGCGGTGTGATCTTCGAATTGATAAACTGTTTGGCAAGCCTGCCTGCAATACCTTCATTCATTGGACTGAACCTCCTTTGTTTCTAAAACCTGCGGCACTGAAGCCTGTTGTTTTACCTGTACCCCTTCTTCAAGCCGCTTCTCGTAGCTGCCGACAACCTTTTCGCCTGCATCAAGACCCCCGAGGATGACCAGAAAACCGTTTTCCGGGCGGCCTGTACGAACCCAGCGAACAGAAACCCGCCCCTCTTTATCCACAACATGAACACCGGAAAGCTGACCATCCTGAAAAACCGCTCCGGCGGGCACCAGCAGAGCCTCTGTCCCGGCTGCATCGTTACGCCTCTCTACTGAAACGATGCTCTTTACGAAAACCGGAGTTTCCGTCTGCCCGCTTCCGGCAGGCTTCGGCTCCTCTTTACCGCACCCGCTTATTACTCCAAGGGTTACGGCAAGAAAAGACAACACGATGATCCTTTTGCCCATAATGCTCTATTCCTTTTCAGATCTATTTTTTACCTGTTACTTCCCCGAGTAGTAATCAAGCTCGCTCTTTGCGACGCAATAATCATGACGAGCCTGATTGAGACGCAGCTTCGCATAGGTGAACGCGCCCTCCCTCATCAGCAGCTCGAAGGTCATGGCCATGCCGGTTTTAAACTGGGTGCCGATATAATCGAGACTCACTCGCGACTCTTCAAGCGCCTGCTGAGCCACGGCAATTCTTGCCTTCGCGGTTTTCAGCTCACGCAGCGACTTCCTTATCTCCGCAAGACTGCCGCTTTTAGCCGCTTCATACGAGTACATTGCCTCGCGCTCCTGAGCCTTTGCCTCCTGAATGCGCCCTTCGGATGCCATGCCGTCAAAAATATCCCACTGCACATTGACGCCCATAGCCCAGCTCGAACCTCCGCTGAAAACATTATCGCTGTGCAGATCGGTCCGCAGAAAACCGTTAACCCTCGGCAGGCGCGACGCACGGGCCATTTCGCCCTGACGGGCGGCAATGTCCCTGTAGGTCTGCATAGCAAGCAGATCCGTTCTGCTTTCGGGAACCAGCGCATCATCGACTGAAGGAACGCCTTTGGCAATGACGAACTCTCCTGTAGGAATAACGGCGACGTCCGGATCGAGATTCAGAAGCACCTTCAGAGCATCGGTAGCGTTCCTTATGGCATCGTGCAGCATCAGCTTCTGCTCATTGAGTTCCGCGAGCCTTACATCCGTAGAAAGCTTGTCGGATTTCGTCAGAAGACCGACATTAAAGGCTTTTGCCGCCTCGCGGCTATGCCCCTTCATGGTCGTAATCGACTGCTCGACCGCTTCGATATTCTTGCGGGCAAGGATCAGACCATAATACACCTTGCTGACCTGCAGCTCTATAGTCTCTTCGGTTCTCGAAACCATGAGCTCCTGAGCCTTTTTTGACGTCATGGCCACACTGTGACCAATAGACGCATCAGCGTTGTAGATCGGCTGCATTACCAGCAGAGAGGTGTTGAAGTCGTTGATCGTCGCCGCATCGTTCAATTTTGCAGGATCGAAATCGGCCTGCTGCACACTGTTCTGCTGGAGCTTCAACACAAGAGCGGCTCCCGGATCGTTGGTCACCACAAAGGTCTCGGAAAGCGTAACTTTCGGCAGATAGGACTGGCGGGTCTGCATTATTTTCGCATCAGCCTGATCGACCCTGCTGCGGGCGGACTTTATCGTGTAATTATTCTCACGGGCCATACGTACCGCTTCTTCAAGAGAAAGCTTCACGGTTCTATTGCCGGCAACTGCCTGGTTCGGGGCGGCCAGCGCTCCGAACAGACATAAACCGGTCAGTACCTGGTTTACCTTCATGGTGATTTACTGTTTTGATATAAGTTTTAAAATACGCCCGACATTTTCGGTGTCATTATGACTCATGCACTCTTTGAGACTCCTGTCCAGAACCAGCGAATAGGTCTTTTCAAGAGCGGCTTTAGCCGCCTGGAACTGGATAATTATCTTGTCGCACCCATCATCCCTCTCTATCATCCGCACAAGAGCTTCTACCTGACCAGCCACCTTTTTCAGTCGTAAAATCACATCTTCCATGTATTCGACTATACCCTTTTAATAATAAAAACATTGCAAATAACTCCGCCGACATACCTATACGGGGTTGGGGTATAAAAGATATGAAAAAAGGGGGAAGTAGTCAAACCAAATCGCAAAAGGTCACCTTTTTCCGCCTTCTACGGCAAGTTCGGCAGTTGTACAACAGATATCGGACTGCACCTGACAAAGCATGCTTTCGGTAGCCTGCTGCATGATCTGCGACATAATTGTTTCGCTCATGAACTTGATAATACCTTCAGGCATCATGTTCAGAGGAAAAGAGAGGGTAAAATCCAGAGCTATATCGGTCTCGAAATGCACTTCCGTCCGGGTCTCGTCAAGATGATAAAGACAGATGCGGGTATTGGCCCGCCCGACAAAGGTGTGATTGTTATCGATGGAATGTTCGGAAGTTTCAGCCGCGCTGACCCACCTGATGCAGCGGGCTCCGACCTGCTGTCGGGCGGAACCGTCAGTTGGCATAGCTGATGATGACGGGTGTTCCAGCGACTCTTCGACCTGTTCGACAAAAAAAATCGCAGTAATGGGATTGTTTCTCGGGTCCTTGACCTGAAAAATCCACTTATAGACACCGAGTTCCTTCAAATGCACCACACTGGTGCAATAGGGATTGCACTTGATGATTTTGGTGTGATCGGCAAAATACAGGGAAGACTCATGCAGACATGACTCTATAATAACCTTGGCCTTACTTTTTCCAACAACCTCCATAATCAGACAATACGTTTAAATGATTAATAAAAAGTCTTCAAAGAAACATTGACACTATTTCAAGAGTTCCCCGCAACCTGACGATTCATAACGCAAAGCAGCTCAACCCTGCCGCAAGAGCTTTCTAATTGAATGATTTTTATTATTATCATGGTTGACTCCGCGGCGTCTGCCGTTCCGACCCATTCAATTCATGCGACAACACTCTGGCTTATGCAGGAAACGTTCAATTATACAACAATTGTTGCTCCCGTAGTTTTTTTTATCAGCGGCATCTTTATAGTTCTTGTCCTGAACAAATTCATCGGAAAAAATTCAGGAGAAAAAAAAGCCTGACCGGAAGCCCGCACAGCCTCTCGGGTATTGCGGAATCCACCCCCAGGGCGTAGCGATTTGCGATCTAACCCGTTGATCTTTCATGGTTTCAGGCTGATTTTTATTTGCTCGGCATCGAAAAATTAGTTAGCTTTGATGAAACATATCAGGGCAATGCCAGTTATTGGATATTTTCCCTTAAACACTTTCTCAAACATCAAAACCATAAAGCATCATGTCAAACGGATCCAACATCGATGTACAGGGCGCAGTCAACAATCTTGTTGAAACTGCCGGCAAGCTGTTCCAGCTTCAGCTTGATCTTATGAACAACAGCCTCAAGGCTCTTGCCAACGTTGCCGAGCCTCTCGCCAAAACGGCAACCGATCTGATCGGCAACCTTGCAAATACCGCTACCCAGGTTCTGCAGAGCGTTTCTTCTGCTGTTGCTCCTAAAAAGTAAGCTCCTGTTTTTTTACAAAGCACCTTATGCCCCAGGGATAAGGTGCTTTTTTTTTGCATCGCCGTCAGGAAATATATTCAGCCGTGCATGCATCCTTCTGATACGCGTCTGTATGAACATCGAAGACAACATCCGCCTTTTTTTCGATAATGAAGCGAGAGATCATCTTGCGATAACCCCGATACAGGGAGATGCGTCCACGCGCCGTTACTACAGGATTACCGGCACTGAAACCAGTACGATAGCCTGCCACGATCCTCAGCTTTGCGCTTCGAATCTCCACAGTTATCCCTTCCTGATACTGCACGCCCTTTTTTCACGACGCAGCCTTCCGGTTCCGGAAGTGCTTGCCGTCAAGGCGGAATATGGCCTGCTGCTGCTTGAAGACTGCGGAACGGTTATGCTGCAGGATTTTGCCAACGAACCGGACAATGAAAAGAGTGCCGAACTCTACCGGAACAGCATCGATATTCTTGCCGACATACAATCGATAACGGGAGATTCCAGTCAAATCCCCTTCAGCCTCAGTTTCGATCACGAAAAACTGATGTTTGAATTCGATTTTTTCATCGAACACGCCCTGTTCAATTATTTTGCTGCGAACTTTAAATGCAGCGATGCCGGAGCTCTTCGACGGGAGTTCGAAGCCATAACGGAGATTCTGGTACAACCGGAACATTTTGTGCTCAATCACAGGGACTTTCACAGCCGTAACATCATGATACATAACGGCAAGCCGGTTCTTATAGACTTTCAGGATGCCCGTATGGGGCTGCCCCAGTATGATGCCGTCTCGCTGATCCGTGATTCTTATACCGATCTTGACGATGCGCTTTCCGAAGAACTGAAAACCCGTCATTACCGGCAGCTCAAAAACCGGGACGTCATCACGATGAGTGATGATGAGTACCTCTACCTCTTCGATCTGATGGCTTTTCAGCGCAGCATCAAAGCGCTCGGGACCTTCTGCCATCAGACGGCTGTTCTTGGAAAACCGCTTTACGAACAATCGATAGCGCCCACCATAGCCTACATCTCCGATTACATTGCTTCAAGAAAAGAGCTGAAAAAAGCCGGTGCCCTGCTGTTGCCGCTGCTTGAAAACGGAGCGACGCGATGAAGGCCTTTGTACTTGCCGCCGGATTCGGAACCCGACTCAAACCGTTCACCGATATTCTCCCCAAACCGCTGGTGCCCATCCGTAATGTCCCTGCGCTTTTCTACACCATAGCTCTGCTTAAGGAAGCCGGCATAACCGAGATCATCTGCAACACTCACCATCATGCCGCAGAAATCAGGAATACCCTCGAAGCAGCGGATTTCAGGGGAGTGCATATCTCCTTTTCTGAAGAAAAAAAAATTCTCGGCACAGGGGGCGGCCTGAAAAAATGCGAACCGCTGCTCGATGATGGCGACTTTCTCCTCATCAACAGCGATATCATCACCGACATCGACTTCACGGCATTCATCGAAAGCCACCGTTCATCAGGCCTTCCGGGTACGCTTGCCCTTTATGAAACTCCCGATGCCGGGGCTATCGGAGCCGTCGGCATTGCCAACAACCTGATCAGGGATTTCCGCAACATGCGCAATACCGGCCTGGAATCATCCCTTATCTACACCGGAACGGCTCTGCTCAGCCCGGCGATTTTCGATTTTCTGAGAGAAGACTTTTCAGGTATTGTTGATACTGGCTTCACAGGCCTTATTGATAATGGCGGCCTTGGATTATACCGGCATAACGGATCGTGGATGGATATCGGCACTCTGGAAAACTACAGACAAGCCAACACAGGAATTGCCATGCTTCCCGAAAAACTTGCAGGAAGAATCGAGGCCTCCATTGGCATCGCTCCTGGATGCATTGCGCCGGAATCGGACATCGGAAAAGGAACCTCGATCATACGCTCGGTTATCGGCAAGGGGTGCGCTGTCGGGGAAAACGCACGGGTAGAAGAGTCGGTTCTGCTTCCGGGAGCGGTTGTCTCCCCGGGCGAAACGCTGCGGAAAGCCATTCGGGATCGAAACAACACCGTTACGCCTGCATAATCAACTAAACCCGCAATCCCGTGACTATGGTAAGAACAGGACTGGATATGCTGCTGCAAAACATCGAGAGGTACAGCCGAAGACGCATCGGTTTGATTGTCAATCAGACATCGGTTACCTCTGATCTGCGCTATTCATGGGATGTGCTCAGAAAAAAAGGGTTGAACATCAAGCGGATTTTCTCGCCTGAACACGGACTTTTCGCTACCGAGCAGGATCAGATTGCCGTCGGCTGCCAGCCGGAATCTGCATACGAGCTGGTAAGCCTCTACGGCTGTTCCGCGGAAACCCTCATTCCTGACAGGAGCCTGCTTGACGACCTCGACCTCATTCTTTTTGACATTCAGGATGTCGGTTCCCGCTACTACACCTATGTCAACACTCTGGCGCTTTTCATGGAAGCCGCATCCGGCAGGGATATGGAAATCATGGTGCTTGACCGTCCGAATCCGCTCGGTGGGACAATGGTCGAAGGGCCTTTGCTCGACCAGACATTACGCTCCTTTGTCGGAATCTTCCCTATCCCGGTACGTCACGGCATGACGGCAGGAGAACTCGCCCTTCTCTACCGTGACTGGAAAAAAATCGACATCAAGCTCACGGTCATGACCATGAAGTATTGGAGCCGCAGCATGCTTTTCCCCGAAACCGGCCTGCCCTGGATCCCCCCTTCACCAAACATGCCGACATTTGCCACAGCCGAAGTTTACCCTGGCATGTGCCTTTTTGAAGGACTCAATGTTTCGGAAGGCCGAGGCTCGACAACCCCCTTTCAGCTTTTCGGCGCGCCATTCATCAACCCGTACGATCTTGCGGAAGCCTGCAAAGGCGCCGGATTCGAAGGCGCACTGCTCCGTCCGACCTGGTTCAGACCGACCTTTCATAAGTTCAGCGGAACTGTTATCGGCGGCGTCTGGCTTCATGTCGCCGATAACAGCCGGTTCCGTCCATTCGCCGCTGGCGTAGCCCTTACTGCCGCTCTGCATGAGATCTATCCATCCAGTCTGGAGTTCCTCAGCGGAGTATATGAATTCAACGACACCATTCCGGCGTTCGACCTGCTTGCCGGAAACAGTGCCCTCCGCAGTTCGATACTCGACGGCTGCGATGCAGCGACCCTTATCGACTCCTGGCAGCATGACGAAGCCGAATTCGCCCGGACAAAAGAGCGCTACCACCTTTACAAATGACGGAACAAACAACATAAATCCATGCAGGCTGCCGATATAGCAATCATCGTCTTTTTCCTTGCAGGGAGCATCCTGCTCGGCCTCTGGCAGGGTAAAAGCAATAAAAATACCGGAGACTACTTTCTCGGAGGCCATAAGCTCCCCTGGATTGTCGCCATGCTCTCTATCGTTGCAACAGAGACCTCGGTACTTACCTTCGTCAGCGTACCGGGACTTGCCTATCGGGGGGACTGGACCTTTCTGCAGCTGCCTCTCGGCTATATATTCGGAAGAGTGCTGGTGAGCGTATTTCTTCTGCCGGTTTACTTCAAAAATGGCGTCAGCTCCATCTATGAAATCATCGGTTCGAGATTCGGCACCGGCATGCAGAAGCTCGCGTCGGTGGTCTTTCTTGTAACCCGCATTCTCGGCGACGGAGTACGGTTTCTCGCGACAGGCGTGGTCGTTCAGGTGGTAACCGGCTGGTCACTTCCCCTGTCGGTGCTCATCATAGGCATCGTCACTCTGGTTTACACCATTTCAGGAGGTCTGAAAACCGTGGTCTGGCTTGACAGCATCCAGTTCGGCCTTTACCTTCTGGGCGGCATCATCACCATCGTCTTTATTGTTCTAAACCTTGATGCAAGCCCTCAGGAGATATACGCAACACTTGCCGCATCAGGAAAGCTCACGGTTCTGAACACTAAAGGCAGCCTCCTGTTCGATCCCATGACGTTCGGAAGCGCCTTTATTGGCGGCATCTTTCTGTCGTTTGCATCGCACGGCATCGACTATATGATGGTTCAGAGGGTCCTCGGTTGCAGCGACCTTGGTTCGGCACGAAAAGCCCTGATCGGCAGCGGACTTTTCGTCTTTCTGCAATTCATGATTTTCCTGCTTGCAGGATCGCTCATCTATCTGTTTATGCAGGGCGCGGCAACGGTAAAGGACAGGGAATTCGCCACGTTTATCGTCGATTATCTCCCTTCCGGGCTCAAAGGCCTGCTGCTTGCCGGCATCCTTTCGGCAGCAATGTCGACCATCGCCTCCTCGATCAACTCGCTTGCAGCATCAACCGTTACCGATCTCATGGGCGGCCGGGCATCGCTGAATCTCTCCAGAATCATCAGCGCTGCCTGGGCGGCCGTGCTTATCGGCATCGCCCTTGTATTTGACGAAAACGACAAAGCCATCATTATGGTCGGACTTGAAATTGCGTCCTTTACCTATGGCGGACTACTCGGGCTCTTTCTGCTATCAAAAACAAAAAAACAATTCCACACGGCAAGCCTGGCCGTCGGTCTGCTTGCAAGCATGGGCATAGTATTCGTACTGAAGCATTACGGAATAGCCTGGACATGGTATATACTGCTCTCCGTCATATTCAACCTGCTTATCGTGTCTTCTCTCGATCTCCTTATTGGCAGGCTCCGGAAGCAGACAAAAGAGACATCGGACTGAAAAGGAGCATGAGAAAAATCCTTTTGCTATCGATGAATATTTTTCTAATTTATCAGTAACAGATTAAAAACGCTTTATCAAATCCCTTAGAGTACAATATCATGGCCAATAACTCAGGAGCTTTTGTTCAGGGCGCTGAAGCATATGGAAGATTTCTTGAAGTGTTCATTGATGGGCACTGGTGGGTTGTTGGCGATGCTCTTGAGAACATCGGAAAAACCACGAAACGGCTTGGCGCAAATGCATATCCCCATCTTTACGGTGGAGGCGGAACATCTGCGGGACTGAGAGGTTCATCTCCCGAAAAATCGGGTTTTGCGGTACCCAACAAAGACATCGAGCGCCGCTTCAAGGATTGATTGCCCTCACGCACCTATTTAACGACAAAGCCCTCTTTCAGAAGAGGGCTTTGTCGTTGTCGTTTTCAGGCTTTTTTCCGGACCTTCTTTCTAAGAAAGGCTGTCATAGTATCTTTCGAGACTCTCCTGAGCCTCTTCAACCTCACTGATCACCTCGAACGTCTTGTTTCCTGCCTTGCTGTTCCACAGGGATATCACCAGAAGCTCCGCAACATCGGAACGGTTTGTCCATCCATTCCAGAGTCGATCACCCTGATCGACATGCAGTCTGTGCATGAGAGGTTCGCCGTCTTTCAAGCCACCAGGCCTGACAATGGTATAGCTTCGTCCATTCTTTGAAAAAATCTCCCGTATATGCTCTTCAGCCGCATGCTTCATCGAAAGCACTCCGGCAAAAAGGTTCAGTGGATGAAACCACTTGGTTACCGCTATGGAGCTTACCAGCCCAAAATGTTTTACTCCGGCAGCTGCAGCTGCGTCTGCAAGCCGTATAACCCCATCCCGGTCAACCTCTGAAGGAGAGGCCTCCCCGAAAAAAGAACTCGAACCAAGCGCCGAAATAACGGCATCACAACCCTTGAGCGCATCGGCAACCTCGCTTTCGTTCTGCACATGAGCAACGGCAATCTCGACACTCCCTCCGAATATCTTTGCTTTTTCAGCCGATCTTACCATGACCCTCACCGGAATGCCGTAATGCTGAAGACGCCTGACCACCCACTGCCCCGTCTTGCCTGTAGCTCCTGCGACAAGTACCTTGCCGCTATACAATGTATTTCTGTCCATAATTAGTGACCCGTTAATGATTCAATTACTTTATCTCATATTAGACTAAATTTATATAGTTTAACATATAGATACCCAAGAAAGTTTCTCCTCTCTTAACGGCATTTTCATTATTATTCATGTAATAGCAGGTTCTCGTCACCTCGCGGGCTAAAAGACCGAATGCAGCACAAGCATCATCCCGCTTATCATTTTACCCGAATATGAACCACAAACAATCACTGTTTTGGGCGATCGTTCTTACAGCTTTTTTTATATCCCCACCTCTCGCTTTCGGTTTTGATCCCGAAGCCGTTACAATTCTGAAAAACAGCCGTGAGGAGTGGCAGTCCTTGCGACTCTCCAATCCCGAAAAAACCGTAGATCTGAACAAGGCAAAGCTCGAAGACGCAGATCTCGAAGGAGCGAACCTCAGCAATGTCTCTCTTGTGAGAGCCGAACTGAGTGGCGCAAATCTCAACAGGGCAAATCTGCAGAAAACAAATCTTGCCATGGCATTCATCAAAAAAGCAGATCTGAAGGAAGCCGACTTCAGTGGCGCATCATTGACGAAAGCCAACCTCAAGGAGTCCTTCATGAAAGGAGCATCGTTTTCCAGGGCAAATCTGCAGGGAGCAAACCTGAGATGGGCGATGCTTGAAGCTGCCGATTTATCACAGGCAAATCTTGCCGGAACCGTACTTTTTGAAACCAATCTCGAAAATGCCAATCTGAAAGGGACAAACTTCAAAGGCTCGATTTTCATCGATCAGGCAAATCTCAGCGGCGCTCTGGTATCGAACAACACAATTATTCCATCCGGTGAAAAAGCGACCCCGTCCTGGGCATCAATTCGCAAAGCGCGTTTTTTCAGAGAACCCGATACCGAACCACCAACCTATCTGACACCGCCAGCTCCCTCCATGCTGAAAGTGCAGGCTTCCGAACCAGATATCCGCCTGAAACCCAACGAACTCAAGGCGAAAAACGATCCGGGCGACAGCAGAAACCGACAGGAACTGCTCACTGAAGATGTAGAAACATGGAACAGCATGAGGGAGAAAAATCCTGAACTGCCAATAACCATGAAACAGGAAAAACTTGAGAATGCCGATCTCAAGGGAGTGAACCTTCAGCAGGCCTCAATGGCTGGATCGGATTTTGAAGATGCCAATCTTGACGATGCACTTATGAACGGTGCTGATCTGTCCGGCTCGAATTTCCAGAAAGCCGATATGAAAGCAGCTCAACTTCACGGAGCAAAACTCCACAAAGCAAATTTCGACCGAGCTTTTCTGAAAGGATCTGATCTCAGCAATGCCGATCTGACAGAGGCTAACCTCTACGGAGCAATCATGACCGGAACGAATCTGAGCGGTGCCGATCTGACCGGGGCATCACTTTTTGATACTGATCTTGAGGAAGCAGACCTGTCGGGAGCTATTCTGAAAGATGTCACCATGATGGATACCAATATGAACAATGCCATCATCTCCGCAGAAACCGTTCTTCCTTCCGGGAAAAAAGCCACTGCAGGCTGGGCGGTGCAGAGAGGCGCTATTTTCAGGAACCCTTAACGCTTCAGTGATAAAAATTACGTAATAAAAATATAACGCTCAGGCAAGTGCCGTACTGATTAAACGCAACTCATTCACCTATGGCCAATATCCTTATAGCAAGCTATTACAGCAGATGGGATCTTTCAGAACATGAAGGCCGCATCGCTTTTTACGACCCGGATAACCAGCTGATTGAAAACAGGCTTTTCAGTGATCCTGCTGAATTTCAGGTTATTATCAGCATGCTGCGCCATGACACACCGCTATGGTATGATACCGAAGCCTGTCATTTACGAGCTGGAACCGAACCGGCCGGAGAAGGAGAGGAGTAATCCCGGCCCTCGGCTGACTGTTATTGTATTTCCGATAGCTGGGGAAAACGCTTACGGTACATGAGATGTTGAAAAATATCCGCTTTCCGGACATTGGGGTCACTGGCTTCAAGCAGATGCTTTTTACCGGTTCGGGTCGTCACTTCAATGGTACCGTCACTATTTACTTTTGTAATTTTCCAGAACTTGTCAACCACATAGTGATACTCCTCGCCGTGTTCAAGAGGAAAAACCTGTCGCGCCCTTGGACCCGGACAGAATGAACTTTTCGGCTTATGGTAAACAATGGCATCACCAACCCTGAACTGCATCATCTCGACCTCCTTACCGGTATAAAATCCGGATGCTTTATATGTACATGAATGTAAAACCCTAAACATACAATGTACAATCAACCTGCAATATTCAAAACAGTTCGTTTGTCATAACCGTCGAATAAAATCTTCTTTCGCCTGAAAAACGGCTATTTTTCGGCCATTTCCGAAAACCTGATCACCAGATGATCGCGGTTCATTTCAGCGCCGGCCGTATTCAGCGTTGCGAGAGATTGGGGAAGCACCATATTCCTCCGGTGATTACCGATACGGATGTTCAGCTCGTCACCGCTTTTACTGAGCTGAATCTGATCTTTGGGAATACCCGGAAGATAAAGTTCGAGAGAAAAACCGTTTTCAACCTTTCTGATATGAAACGTATTCCGAAAATAATAAACCTTTGAAGGATCCTCATCACGATAGAGAAAATCCTTAAGTTTTTCGAGCGTTTTCAAGCCGCAGATTTCACGTGTATAGAGCGGAACCTCCTTGACCGGCAGAGGACTGAAATTATCGATGATTTCCTGTCTGTAACGCAGCTGATGCTCTTTCCAGTAAACGAAATAGGGATCGGTCACTTCCGGCGGGATAACTCTGTTGGAGATAACCATATCCACCGAAATATTGTACAGACTGAGATAGGCATGAGCGCGCAGCGACTCCTTGATAACCATTTTTTCCGGATTGGTCACCAGCCGTACAGAAGTAATGGTATTGTCCGTGAGAATCCTGCCAAGCGCATCGATTTGTTCGTAGAATTCATACGGCACATTCATTAACGCCCTGTCAGGAAGCGAGAACCCTGCAATAGGCCGAAAAAGCGGTTCGACGAGCGGCCTGAGATAAAGTGCAAACTTCTCCATCGGCTTGTAGAGTCTGCGCATATACCACCCGCTGACTTCCGGAATGCTTAAAAGGCGCAATGCAGTTCCGGTAGGAGCCGAGTCGATGATCAACACATCGTAATTCCCCTCCCTGTGATGCCGAAATACTCTGACGAGGCCAAAAATCTCATCCATTCCGGGAAGAATGGCAAGCTCTTCTGCCTGAACGGCATCAAGCCCTCTTGCCTGCAATACCTGGGTAATATACCGTTTGACCGTCCCCCAGTTCTGTTCAAGCTCCTGAAGCACATCAAGTTCAGCGCCATAAAGATTATCGCATATCTTTACCGCTTCATGGCCCAGAGGCATATCGAAACTGTCGGCAAGCGAATGAGCGGGATCGGTACTCAGGACAAGTGTTTTATAACCAAGCTCTGCACAGCGCAAGCCGGTAGCCGCCGCCATGGATGTTTTTCCGACACCACCCTTCCCTGTCATGAGAATAAGCCTCATAAGCCCTCCTTGACAATTGAAAACAGGTATGGAACACAATGTCAGTTATAACCGCACACCCATTACTAATAGTTTACCGGCCCAACTCTTCCAGTACCTTGATGGAAAGACGGTCGCCAAGTGTTGCGGCTTTCTGAAGATCTCCAATCGCCCCGCTGATGTCACCAAGCTGTTTTCTGGCTATACCGCGATTGTAATATGCTTCGGGATTATCCGGTCTGACCTGGAGCAGCCGGGTCATATCGTCAACTGCCCCCTGAAAATCACCCAGTGCGGCTTTTGCATACGCCCTGTTATTATAAGCCTCTACAAGCTCCGCATTGAGAATCAGGGCCTTGTTGTAATCCTGTACGGCTCCATTGAAATCACCGGTGGCAACCCTGGCATTACCCCTGTTGTACCAGGCGGCATCGTAACGCTGATCCCGCTCGATAGCAAGGGAAAAATCAATGATCGCTCCTTTCGGATCGCCGCTCATACTTTTTGCAAGACCCCGGTTATTGTATGGCCCGGCAAGGCGGGCATTAAGCGAGATCGAAAGGGTATAATCAGCGATTGCCCCCTTAAAATCCTGAAGGGCCGATTTAGCAGTTCCCCGGTTATTATAGAACTCCGGAACTTCAGGATCCAGAGCGATCGCTTTTGAAATATCCTCAACCGCTCCTCGAAAATCTCCAAGCGAAGCTTTTGCGAAACCGCGGTTATTATGCGCGCCAAGCAACTTCGGGTTAAGCTCTATTGCCCTTGTGTAATCGGCTATCGCTCCCTTGACATCGCCTTCAAGCGATTTTGCAAGCCCCCTGTTATAATAAGCTCCTGCATTTTCAGTATCGAGAACAAGCGCCTTACTGAATAAGTCAATAGCCTCCCGCACATTTCCTTCACGCCCCTGCTCGATGCCGAACTCGATATACTCCTCGGCACTCTGTGCAGCAGCCAACGCTGTCTGCAGAACATACAGTACCGCTGTAACAATGGATACACGATGAATAATATTCATAAAGATAAAAACAAATCCCTGATTAAACCCACCATAACTGACCACCTAAAGTAGCAAACCCGAGAGAAAAAGCGCTGTTTTTTCTCATAAAAATAGCCTTTCGGAAGCAATGAAAGCTACGTCATAAGCGGCTTTAGCGCTAAATTTGCATATTTATGATTTTATTCCCTATATTTACAGGTATTCAACCAATGAATATTTAGTGAAATCTTATTCAATATACCTGTTCTTACCTGTCGAAGTTGTTTAAGGGACAGTGTTCTAAACCTTAGCATTATGAGACATGAAAAACGTTTCTTTACTTTTTCTCTCTGTGCCGCATTGATCGGTTTAATCTTTTCTGCATGCCAGACCAGCATGCCGCTTTCACAATGGTCAAATTTCCCTGAAGTATCTTTTCAATCCATCGCTCAAGCCTCTACCGGATCGAGCAGAGCGAACAACATGTTTCTTGTTTCGGAAGGCAAGGCCTCTTATTACGCGAACCAGTTTCACGGAAGAAAAACAGCGAACGGCGAAACGTTCAACATGAACGAATTTACCGCAGCACACCCATCCCTTCCTTTTGGAACCTGGGTAAGAGTTACCAATCTCAGAAACGGGAAAGATGTCACTGTTCGTATTAACGACCGCGGCCCATTCATCAAAGGAAGAGTAATCGACCTTTCAGTCGGAGCGGCAAAACAGATCGGCCTCTTCAAATCCGGAACTGCACATGTACGGGTTGAAGCCATCGAAAAAACAGCTTCGGAAGTATATTCCGGATAATCACCCATTCAAACTCCTGAACCGGACACGCTTTTTTCAGCAATGAATTCATAGAGGAAAAGTGCGTCCGGAGCCGGAAAAACCAGAGCGGGATCATGTGGCCAAAAAATAATATCTATTCAGCGGCTATTGCGATTTTTCTGATTTTTTCACCCCCGACATGGGCTCCGTCGGTTTCGAATGCAGCCGAACTCGTTACTGAAGGCAGGGCATCCTATTACGCAGACCGCTTCCACGGTCGGAAAACCGCAAGCGGAGAAACCTTCCGTATCCACGATTTCACTGCCGCACACCGCACCCTGCCTTTCGGCACATCAGTTAAAGTCATCAATCTCGACAATGGCAAAGAGGTGGTTGTGCGCATCAACGACCGCGGCCCCCATCTTAAAAGCAGAGTCATAGACGTCTCACCGGCAGCCGCACACATACTCGGCCTTATAGGAAAAGGAACGGTAAACGTTCGAATCGAAGCCTGGAACTGAACGCTATTTTTCTTTCCTGAAAACCATCACCAGCGCGGCTGAACGCTCCGAAATAAACGTTCCTCCGTCAAACCCGCCGTAGCTGCCCACACTCGCAAAACCAGCTTGCTCGTGAAGCTGACAGTATTGTTCAGAGGTCGCCGGGTAGAGCGCGAACTCCTCGCTGAAAACGACCGAATCCCCTTTCAAGAGCGAAAACCCGAACTCCACCCGTTCCGGCGATATGCTGCTGTAGCGGCGATGAAACGTTATCTCCCCGCCATCAAGCACTTTTACCGGAAACTGGTACTCCGCCCGATCGAGCATGGCGTCCCAGTTAACGACCTGAAACACCCAGTACCCATCAGGAGCAAGCAGGGAATGCGCCTTCGCGACGAATCGCTCAAGCTTATCCGGAGAAAGATGTGACAGTACGTTGCCGATGGAGTACATCAACCTGAACGGCCCGGACAAAGTCCCGATATCTGACATATCCATGCAGTGAAACGAGGCATCGGGATAGGATGTAGAGGCCGCTTCGATCATCCGGCTGTCGAGATCGATCCCCACGGCGGAAAAGCCGTCGCGGGCAAATCTTCCGCAGTAATGGCCTGGACCACAGCCGATATCGAGCACGGCGCCTTCGGCCCGCGCGTATCCCTTAAGGAAATCGTACACCTCCTCCCTGAACGGAAAAACCTGCTCGGAATAGGGGGCGAATTCGGAATAGAACGACATGGCGCTACCGGACAAGATTGATCATGCCTCTTTTTTTCTGTCTATCCATTTATCAAGGGCAACATGCTCGTATGCGGCGATGCGATCGATGAGCCGGGCGCCATCCGAATCGACAATCAGGCTCCTGTAATGCTCATCCTTGACGAACCGCTGTTCCACCATGAACTCGAGAAAGGAAAACAGGCCAGAATAAAAACCGGCGACATTCAGAAATGCGCAGGGTTTTCGGTGAAAACCCAACTGCGTCCACGTATAGACCTCGAATATCTCCTCAAGGGTGCCGATACCGCCCGGCAGAGCCACAAAAGCGTCCGACAGGTCGGCCATCATCGTCTTCCTCTCGTGCATCGAGGAAACGCAGTGGAGTTCGGTAAGGTTTTTGTGGGCGACCTCTTTTTCCTGAAGTCTTCGGGGTATGACGCCGGTTACTCTCCCGCCTGCATCGAGCGCACCATCAGCGACTGCGCCCATCAATCCCACATTGCCGCCCCCAAAGACGAGTTCGATGCCGCGAAGGGCAAGAAGCCTACCGAATTGCGTCGCGGCAGCGGCGTATTCAGGAAGAATACCGGGACTTGAGCCACAGTAAACACAAATCGACTTAATGTTCATCTTCTTTTCCGGAATAACCGTTTCTCCCGATTCAGCCGGCCGAAAGCGGCCAAAGAGACAGACAACTATGCAACTCGCCCTTAGGGATAATCCTGGCGTGTCGGCCTCACCACTACATCGCTGAAATGCACATGCGGCGGCTGCGATACGATCCCGTGAATCGCCCGGGCCACATCCTCTCCGAAAAGAAGCGGACCGAACCGGTCGTGAAAGGTATTGACCAGATCGTCGGTATAGCCCGCCACCGACTGAAACCCGCTCACCACGATGCCCGGCTCCACCAGCGAAACACGCACGCCTTTTGGCCCGATTTCGCGCCGGAGCCCTTCGGCAAGCGAATGCACAGCGAATTTCGTAGCGCCATACACCGCGCTGAAGGGCGAAATCTGACGTCCGACAGTTGACCCCACAACGACGATATCCGCTGCTTTTTCGGGAAAGCGCCCATCCTGCATAACCACCATCCTGCGGGCAGCTTTCTGCAGCAGCAGCAGCGCTCCACTCACGTTAATGTCGAGCACCTCCCGGAACTCCCGAAGATCGGCATCCTTCACCGACCCGCCAAGTCCGCGGCCTGCGTTGGCCACCACGATGTCGGCATCTCTGCCAAACCGCTCAAGGGCTTCAGCGAACAACCGGTCGATCACCTCCTCATCGGAGGCGTCTCCGGCAACCCCGCAGAATGCCCTGCCGATCTCGCCTTCAAGATCGGCCAGTTTTTCCGCATTGCGCCCGCTGCCCACGACCCCGTAACCGGAAGCCGCGAACAGACGCGCCGTCGCCTCACCGATACCGGAGGTGGCTCCGGTCACGATGGCTATGCGTTGATACGTTACACTCATAATGCTCATGCACCGAATCTATGTTTTCAGTTACCGACTCCATTGCCGAAGGTGCGGAGGCAAGAACTCCGTGGTTCATACGTTACCGCGCACCGTTACAAGATAAGCATTCCCATGCAGCTGTAATAGCCTGACCGACAGAAATATTACGACTTTTATCAGCACTGTTGCCACATGAACCGGCAAGGGAGGCCGGCAGAGCGGCAGAAGCGGCAGGGAAAACAGGAGCAGATACCGATAAACGGAAGAGAGTCCGCGGGTTCAAGATCAGCGGTAACCTCGAAAAGCGGACTCGCCTCAACGGAGTCATCGCTACTGGCCGGTCCTGACCATTTCGATATCGAGCACGATATCGACCTCATCACCGATCGTCACGCCCCCGGCATCGAGCGCCTTGTTCCAGGTAATCCCGAAATCCTGCCGGTTGATTCTGGTCGTGGCAGTAGTCCCGCGCCTTGTTTTCCCCCAGGCGTCACGGATTTCCTTCGAAAACGGCTCGACATGCAGCACAACCTCTTTTGTTGTTCCATGCATCGTCAGGTTACCGGTAACCTTCAGCTTGCCGTCAGCAATCCGGCTCCACTTCTTCGAAACAAACGTTATGTTCGGGTATCTCGCCGCATCGAAAAAATCTGCACTCCGCAGATGATCGTCCCGCTTCTGCACATTGGTATTGATCGACGAGGCCTCTATGGCCGCAGAAACCTTTGATGCTGTTATGTCGCTATCGCCAAGATCCACGGTTCCGCTGAAACGCGAAAAACTGCCTTTCACATTGGAAACCATCAGGTGCCTGACCGAAAACCCCACGCCTGAATGATCCTGATCGATCGACCAGGTCGAAGCCAACGCAAGTTCCGGTATCATCAGCGCGATACCGAGCGCGCAAATCCTGACAAACCTTTTCATAGTGCTGCATGTTTTGATTAATCGAGACTCTTGTTTTTCCGGTTGAGATCCGGAATGGGAACACCAATAGTAACGATAGTTAATAATCGAAAAACTGCAAGGGGTAAGGGGTTAAAAAAGGGTTGGCAATCAGGGACACAAAGGGACGAAAAGAACCTGACTATCGTTTTTTCGTTTAGAAATTTGTAATTCCAATTTTATCAGAATAATGCGTTTATAATCCAAGGCCAAGCGATGAGGGAATATAAAGATGAGAATTGTGGGTAGTGAAGAATGTGGGCGGTGAGCGGTGAGCGATGGGCTGGGAAGAGGGAGGGATGAATTGAAGAGGAAGAGTTGCCCACGAATTTTCACGGATTAGCACAAATTGATGGATGAAGGACGTGAGCTGTTAGCGGTGGGCAGTTGGCCGGAAGCCCAGTAAAATCGGTTTAAGCGTTAAGGGGTATGAGTTACGTTTTCTCGCCATCAAACTATCGAGTTTTCAAGCTATCCAGCTGTAAGAGTAAAAGCGCGGTTCCCGCTGATTGAAGAGGGGATTGATTTTCACGGATTGAAAAGCTGGAGACGCTTACCCTCTCGTAACTTCTTCCCCATTCACTTCCCCTCTATTCACTTGTTCCATAATTCAACATTATAGGGACGTTCGTTATTATTATTACTTATTCAGTAAATGAGGCTGTTAACGATGACGAGGAAGGATTGAAAAGGAAGATTTTTGCCCCCGGATTTTCACGGATTAGCACAGATGGATGGATGAAGTATTCAGTAGCCGGTAGCCGGGAAGAGGAGTATCGCTTCGCGGCATCAGTATTTCTCTTTCTTCAACTCCTAACTCCCGGGCGGCAAGCCGCCCGATACTCCTGAGGCAAAGCCGCAATACTCCCGCAATGCAAAGCAAGCGATACTCCTTTTTCACTGGTTAATGGCAAGGAATTTCAGGATTGTCGCAGGCAATAAAACTGCATATTTGTATTGGAAATGGAATAACAGGGTCATTGCTTGTTCTCCTTAAGCAATTCAAGCGCAAGACCAGCAAGTGAAATCGCCTCGACATTTTCGAAGATGCGATAACGTTCGGTTCCCGGATACACGACAAACAAACACACCGGACTCAGATCTGCATGTGCGAAATGGAATCCGCTTTCAAGCTTCGGCGCAAGGCTTTTTTTAACTTCAGATTTTCGCCACTCCGACTTCAAGGACGGTGAATAGCGTCAACTCGATACGATATCCTTCCAGCCAGCAACTCGCCGGTTTGCTTCAGCAGATCGAGTGATGCCGAGCCGGGAAGAAGATTCTGCCCCGAGCATCGGCCGTCCCTGCGGCTCCGATCGATAAGTCCCCGCAAAACAGGAAACACTCCGGGAGCACGATGTCCCTCGTCGAAAATGATCAGGCGTTCAAGATGGTCAGAAAGATAGAGTTCCGGCTTGGCAAGCCTGGCTCTGTCCTGTTCGGATTCGAGGTCGAGAGACAGGGCATCGAACGATTCGCCGATTTCAAGAGCGAGCGTCGTTTTGCCTGATTAACCGGGACCAAGTAACGCGACCGCAGGATATTCACGCAATGTATCCCGAATTTTTTTAGTAAAAGTGCGATGAATCATCCTTGCAATTCTGGAAGTTCATTCCGTGATTTACAAGGTAAATCCATAACAAAAACAGAAATATTGGAACGAAGTACGGCAAACGAACCCTTTCGGGGCAATGCAACGCCATTCCGGAGAATTCGGGTACCTCTGAATACTTCCCCTTGATAATTATCGCCCCTTCGGGCGGCCTTGCCGCGACCGGAACCTGTTCACCCCGGAAGCGTGATGATATCCGTCATAAAATGCTCGCCCTACGGAATATCACTCCACTGTTCGGGTTGGGCTGCCGGTTTGACTATTTCACGGGAAGCTGACGGAGCACCGGCACCTTCTCTTTGAGATATCTCGGGTTGGGTGGAATACATGTGATTGCCTTCTTTGTTTGCTGCATTGATGAGCCACATCAGGCGTACCCAATAGATTCCAAAACCAGCGAATCCGAGATACTCAATCCAGAATATCCAGCTGAATCCCGGAAAATAGTCTTTGAATGGCTTGTGCAACAGGAAGGTCAGAATTCCTGTCGTCATTAAAATCAATGAAAGCCCTTTAATGTTGCGCAACTTCCTAAGCCATGTTTCCGAACCGGAAAGACGCATGAGTGCCTTCTTGAGTGTAGGGCCACCACCATACAACACGGAAACCACTGCAGAAAGGTAGAGAAGAGTGGCCGAGGGGAGATGCAGGAAAGGAAGAAGTCCCGGCTGGCAGTCAGGGTGTTCAGACAGAATGCAAGGCATCGGAAACAGTGCAACGCCAAAGAAAAAAAGGCCGGCAACGTTATGAATCAGGTTGTCACGATCGTCCAGGCCGCGATATGAGTACAGCACCCCGCCAAGAAAGGCCATAAACATCACAAAAAGCGTTCTGGGCAATCCTCCGTCTTTGATGACAAAATAATAGTCGCTGAGAGATGGTTGCAGTGAGTGGCCTGACAGAATTCCGGATAATGCGGTCAATAGCGGCATTCCAAGCAACGCTGCTCCTGCCAGATAGCGGAGACGGCGATAGGTCTTGCCTATACTCAGTTCAGCAAAGCTTCTATTCGTTTCCATTTCAACCTCCTTGTCAAGTGGTGGTGAATCAGTCGTACAATTCCGAAAGTTGACTCCTTGATTTGCATGATTACACAGGATGAATTCAGAAACACAAAGGAGGAAAAAGACCTAAATAGCGCCTTTCTCCTTTGAGCATTCGGCAAGCCGGGCATTATACATTCGCTACCGCAGAGCGCCCTTTTCAGAAAAAGCCTGTTCAAGCTGCTGCAGCTGCCGGTCGAGCAGAAACGTCGTGACCTTTATGAGCCCCATCACCATATTTGCGGAAATTTCAGGATCGGCATGCTCGATTCCCTTGCGAAAGGTCTCGTAATCAGCTCCCGGCTGGCCATTCAACTCCCTCAGCCGCTTCGTGTAGGGGTGGCCCGGCGGCCACTCCTGCAAACCCTGTACCCTCAGAAAATCCCGGTAGTCATCGAGCAGCTCCTCGAAACTTGCCCGAGCCACATTGGTAAGCCTGATCTCCGTCTCCTTCGACGTTCCCGACGCCTGGCTTCCTTCGATGATATTCTGTTTTCCCGAACGTGCCGCCTGCACCATCCGGTCGATGGTACGATCAGGCCTGTGGTAAAACCTGTCGCAGAAATACACGGTAGCATCGTAGACGATCAGCGCCTTCTGGTAAGACAACAGGTTATGATAGCCGCCATGCGGGGAAATGAACGAGCCGGTCATAATAAACAAGTGCTGTTATATTGAATTCAGTGATGCAACGGAGATAACGTACCTGAATATCTCAACGCTTCTTCCATTGGGACTTTCCGTCCTTATCGTCCCTTCCCCACTACTTTCCGATGCAGAATCGGTCGAAGATGACGTTAAGTACCTCCTCGCTGACCACCTTGCCGGTGATCTCGCCGACGTAGTCGAGAGCCGAGCGGAGTTCAAAGGCGATGAGTTCGGTGCCGGCATACGCGCCGAGCAGTTCCAGTGCGTTCCGAACGGCGTCGCCGGCGTTGCGCAGCGAGGCGTAGTGGCGCAGGCTGGTGACCAGCACGCTGGCGTCGTGCAGCTTGTCGAGCCCTTCGACCATCTCGCTCATGAGCCCGAGAAGTCGGTCGATTCCCTCTCCCTGCTTCGCCGATATTCCCGCCACGTTGCACCCTGTCTCTTCCCGTAATTGCTGCAGGCGCTCTTCGCTATCGGGAGCAAGATCGGTCTTGTTAGCTATGACAATGAGCTTTGCGTGAGTATAGGTTTCGCGGAATTCCCGGATCACCTCCGCCTCCTTGAGGCAGTCCGGCTGGCTCAGGTCAAGCATGTAGAGAATCAGGTCTGCCTCGCCGATCTTTTTGTAGCTCCTGCCGACCCCCTCCCGCTCGATCTCCTCGGCGGCTTCGCGCAGCCCGGCGGTGTCGGTAAGGCGGAACATGGTTTTTTCGTGCACGAAGCACTCCTCGATGTAGTCGCGCGTGGTACCAGGCATGTGGCTCACGATAGCGCGTTCCTCGCCGAGGAGGGTGTTGAGCAGGGTTGACTTGCCTGCGTTTGGTTTGCCGACGATGACGGTGGCGACGCCTTCGCTGAGCAGGCGGCCGTGCTGGTAGGAATCGACAAGCTTTTTGACCTCGTCCTGCAGCTGCCCGAGCTGCAGCTTGAGCTCGTCGCGACTCTGAAATTCTACATCCTCCTCACTGAAATCCAGTTCGAGTTCGAGCAGCGCGCAGGACTCGACGAGCCTCTGACGAAGCTCTTCGAGCTTCCGGGAGAGTTTGCCCTGCATCTGGTTCACCGCTGTCCGGTAGGCCGATTCAGAACGGGCGTGGATCATCTCCCCGATCGCTTCGGCCTGAAGGAGGTCGATGCGTCCGTTGAGAAAGGCCCTGCGGGTAAATTCGCCGGGTTCCGCCGGACGGCATCCGGCCTCATAAAGAGCCTGCAGCATGTGCCTGACAACCACCGGCCCACCATGGCAGCTGAACTCCACCATATCCTCCCTGGTATAGGAGTTCGGCGAGCGGAACACCAGGGCAATCACCTCGTCGACCAGCCCGTCGCGGTCATATACCCTGCCGAAATGGGCTGTGAACCCCTTCGACTCCCGAAGCTGAAAGTCGGAATGGCCGGATTTCCTGAAAAGTCCCTGCGCGATGTCGAGCACGCCGCTGCCGCTGATGCGGATGACGGCGAGCGCCCCCACTCCGAGAGGCGTTGCTATTGCGGCGATAGGATCTTCCTGAACGGGCTGTGAGGTCTGAAGCGGC
Source organism: Pelodictyon luteolum (assembly GCA_020721225.1). Lineage (GTDB taxonomy): Bacteria > Bacteroidota > Chlorobiia > Chlorobiales > Chlorobiaceae > Chlorobium > Chlorobium luteolum_C. Next base: position 94,182 of record DYNE01000002.1, read on the forward strand.
ATGATAATGCAGGTTTGTCGTGAAAATATATCGTGTTTATAGCGGACGCACCACGATCTGATCGGGAAGAACGTTATCCGGCAGCTCGATTGCAGAAACGATAATCCGGGCAATATCCTCCGGGTCCATCCGTTTTGCCGGCTGAACGGCCGAACGGTCGAAAAATTCCGTATCGGTAGAACCGGGATTGACGGTGCAAACGCGGATGCCGAACTCTCTCAGCTCCTCCATCAGCGCTTCGGAAAAGCCGTTCAAACCGAATTTCGAGGCGCAATAAGCCGATCCGCCCTTGAATCCTCGCTTTCCGGCTATGGAAGAGACGTTCACGATGGTGCCGGTGCGATGCAGCTTCATCTGCGGCACAACTTCCCGGGTACAGAGATAGGCTGCGGTAAGATTGACGGCGATCACCTCCGCCCACGCTTCGGGGGTTATGGCATCGACATCTCCGAAAACGCCAAGCCCGGCGTTGTTCACCAGCAACGGGACATACGCTTCACGCTCTCTGATGGTCTGAAATGAACCCGCGATTTCTGCAGGAAGAGAAAGGTCGGTTTTTAACCAGCGAAAACATTCATGTTCCACCGGAGGTTCGCGGCGGCTCAATCCGTAAACAAGAGCTCCCTTTTCAAGAAGTGCGTTCACGGTTTGCAATCCGATCCCGGAACTCGATCCGGTAACGACAGCGGGACGCTTCTGGAGGTTCACATGCAAATGGGTTGATTGAGTGGCCATGTTCGTTGCAATACAGCAGAAATATAGAGAAGAAATGGTAACTTTGGCACAGAACGGACTATAAAGAAGCATTGAACGACATACCCTGACAAGTCATGAACAACCCGTCGATCGAATCACTGAAAGCCTCGGTACTCAATCCGGTCGGCGAAAAACCGTCCGATCATTTCGAGCGGGTCGTCAATCTCGTCAAGGTGCTCCGCCATGAGTGCCCCTGGGACAGGAAACAGACCAGGGAATCTCTCGCGCACCTGCTGCTCGAAGAGAGCTACGAGCTGATTCATGCTATCGACGGAAATGATGAGACCGAACTGAAAAAAGAGCTTGGCGACCTCTTTCTGCACATCTGTTTTCAGGTGATACTTGCCGAAGAGCAAGTCTCATTCACCTTCTCCGACGTATTCACCGCGCTCTGCGACAAACTGATCAGCCGCCATCCGCATGTGTTCGGCGACGGCGTCGCCGACAACGAAAATGATGTCCTGAAAAACTGGGAAGCCCTCAAGCTCAAAGAGGGTCGTAAAAGCCTGCTCGACGGCGTACCGAATGCCATGTCGGAACTGCTTCGCGCCTACCGGGTACAGAAAAAAGTGGCCGGAGTGGGCTTCGACTGGCCAAACGGACAGGGAGTGCTCGACAAGCTTGTCGAGGAGATCGGAGAGTTGCAAAATGCCCGAACAAAAGCGGAACAGGAGGACGAGTTCGGAGACCTGCTTTTCACCATCGTCAACTACAGCCGTTTTCTGGGCGTGAACCCCGAGGATTCGCTCCGCAAGGCTACCGGCAAGTTCATGAGACGCTTCGATGTCATGGAACGGGAGGTGCAGGCCTCGGGCCGCCCCTGGCAGGAGTACGGGGCTGAAGAGCTCGACGTGCTGTGGAACCGCGCGAAAAACTCAGGGCATTGAACAAAATTGAACGCATGCGATGAAGCTTTCGGCTGAAACCGTCCTTGAGTTGAGAGAAAAAATGAACAGGTTCAACGAATGGGAGTTCTCATATATACGTCAGCTCAGCGCAGAAGAGCGGAGTAATCAGTTCGTAGAGCTATTCGAACTCGGCATGCAATGCGATGCCGAAACCATCGAACGCGCCCACAAAGAACACACGGAACAGTTCATACGATTTGCTGCCGTTGGAAAAACATGAAATTCAGCGATCGGAAACCCTCATAAATTCCCCAGAAACGCCCCTGCCGACCGGTAATACTCTTCGACCGCCCCGTGACCGCCGGTATAGGTAACGGACGAGCAGTACACCCCGGCGTCGCTGAGCCGCCCGGCATCGCACATGAAGCGCTCCTCCGCATAGATGGGGTCGCGGCTGCCCCTGGCAAGATGTACCATTCGCATCCGTTCGAGCCGTTCGAGTTCCGGCGGTATGTCGCCGCCAAGCAGCATCACGCCTGCGACAGCGTACCGGCCCAGCACAGCGGCCCGGCACGCCATACCGGCACCCTGCGAAAAGCCATGCAACACCATCCTGCCACTTACCATGCCGGAATCGAGCAGAGTGCTTACAACCTCATCGACATACCTGACATTCTCGGCGATGCGCAGATCGCGATCCTTCGAGGTCATCCAGCTTGCGCCGGACAAGCCTTTGGGGGTACGAAAGGGGTGGAGCGCTTCTATGGCGCAAAGGCACCATCCTGAAGAACCGCCAATGGCCACAAGGCGCGCCATTTCATCTTCGGCGGTTTCGCCGTAGCCGTGAAATCCGGCCAGCAGCGGTGCGCAAACCTCTCCTTCGGGCATCCTTATAAGATAGCGCCCGTGTACCGGAACCTGAATCGTGTATGAAGTGACTGCGCTCATGGCGGAAGGGAAAAACATTGCCGATACGGTGGAAAAATCTTCTGACCGTACCGGCAATATTTACAATGACTTGTTACAACTCGATGAGCTTAAGAATGCCCCGCATGGGAATCGTGGCCCACTCAGGACGGTTGTTCAGCTCGTAATTCAACTCGTAAACCGCCTTGTTCATGAGGTAGCCGCGAAGCAAGTGCTCTCGCTGAGAGGCCTCTTCGGGAACGATTTCATGCCCCTTTGCCGCACTGAAATACGAATCCACAAAGTGCTGACCCACATAGTAGCTCCAGCGCTCGGCCCATGGTTCAAGGCGCGCTACATCCTCCTGCCTGATCACCGGATTTGCCTGCAGAAGCACATTGAAGGCCGCATAATCGAACGAACGCATCATGCCGGCAACATCGCGAAAAACCGAGCGTTTGATCTTGCGTTCCGATATCGGCCGGGAGGGTTCGCCCTCGAAGTCGATAATCACGACGTCATTGCCTGTAGAAAGCACCTGCCCGAGATGGTAATCGCCATGAATTCTCACCTTCAGGGTATCTATTTTTCCGGTTCTGATCGGTTCGAACTGCTGCAGAATTTTTTTCTGATTGGCCAGCATCTGCAATACCAGTTCCTTCGGCTCGCCGGTCATGGAATCTTTCACCTCGCGAAGCAGAATCATACTGCGCTTTACCTGCTCGCACATCGCCTGATAGATGGAACGCTGGTAGAGCGACGTAAAGGGCTCCGGTGCAAACTCAGGCTGTTCGGTCATCGAGGCCAGAGCGATATGCATCTCGGCCGTTCGTTCGGCAAGCTTTTCAATCAGGCCGAGCCAGGTTCCGCCGATAAGCTCCTGCATTGCCGGAGGAATAGGAACGGGATTACCGCTCAGACCCGGAAGGGGAGGCAGTTCGATGCCGCACTGCAATTTCGAAAGCACCTCTTCATAATACCGCTGTACATAATCGAGCGACAACTTCCAGGTATCGCCTTCATTGGGCACGAAACTCTGCAAAATACCGATGGAGTACCTGTTCGTACGGCTCTGAACGTAATCAAGCGTCCCAAGATAATCGGGCAGCTGAGCGAACGAGCTTCTCTCCGACAACGCGCGGCACATTTCGACTTCGGGAGAGACTCCGGGTTCAATTCTGCGATAGAGTTTCAGGCAGAGATCGTCACGATATCTGATGGAGGTGTTACTCTGCTCGTTACCGAGCAGAAACGGCTCGGGCCCGGAACCCTTATCCATTGAAATTTCATCGAACGCCTCTCCTTTTACGCCGTTGACATTGCCGAGCTTGCCCTTCCATTCCGAGTTGCCCATAACAAGGTGGAAAAGACGACTGAGAAAGCTGTTTTCATAGGTGGCATCGCAGAGATACCCGTCCTCATCGCCAAGTACGACTTTCGCAATAGCCCGGCTGAAGAAGTTGTCTGCGACAGAGCTGATGGCACCATCAGGAGTAAAACAGACAGGAAGCTGGTACCGCTCGTTTTCGCCGCTTGAATAGCTTACCTCGGTGATCAGCAGTTTGGCATGCTCCAACCCCTCAACCGGGATTGTATCGATAATGGCGATGCGTATGATAGTTCTTGCCTTGCCTCCGAACCAGCGGCTGCCCATAAAATACTTCGGAAGAATTTCTGTTTCGAGACGTTCCCGGCTTTTACCGACAAAACAACTCTGCCAGCGGGCGACTTTCGCATACGGCGAGTCGAGATAGGGGCGCCCGCCTTCCTGGGCGTTCTCTCTGACAAGCCGAAGCCAGAAGAAACCGTAGGCTCCGAGAGCGACCATGTAGGGCGTCTCGCGAACTTTCGGGAAACGGTTCAGACTGAAAACCTCTTCGGGAATACACCCTTCGTAGCCGGACAGGTCAATCGTGACCGCCTGGGCATTTCGGGAAAGGTTGATCACGGCAAGCATGGTTTCATCTTCGAAGGTGCGGGTAAATATCAGCACTTTGGGGTTGTTCACCTGCAGAAACTCGATGCTGCCGCGACTGAGCGACTTGTAGCGTCTTGCCGTGGCGATAGCGTGCCGCATCCACCAGAGCAGCGAATTGGTGTTGCTCTCCTGCACCTCCACGTTGACGGCTTCATAATGGTATTCGGGATCGATAATGACCGGAAGCAGAAGCTTTTGCGGGTTGGCTCGAGAAAAGCCGGCATTACGGTCGGAATTCCACTGCATAGGGGTGCGAACGCCGTCCCGGTCGCCGAGATAATAGTTGTCGCCCATACCGATTTCGTCGCCGTAGTAGAGCACCGGAGTGCCGGGCAGCGAGAGCAGCATGATGTTCATCAATTCGATACGCCGCCGGTCGTTGGTCATGAGCGGAGCGAGCCTTCTGCGGATACCAAGGTTGATGCGCGCTCTTGGATCGTTGGCATAGACCCGGCGCATGTAGTCGCGCTCCTCATCGGTCACCATTTCAAGGGTCAGTTCGTCGTGGTTACGCAGAAAAGAGGCCCACTGGCAGTTTTCAGGAATTTCCGGAGTCTGGTCGAGAATGTCGAGAATGGGAAAACGATCTTCGGTAGCCAACGCCATATACATGCGCGGCATCAGGGGAAAATGGAAGTTCATATGGCACAGATCGCCCTCGCCTAAATAAGCGGCGGAATCTTCGGGCCACTGGTTCGCTTCGGCAAGCAGCATCCGGTTTGGATAATGCTCGTCGACATAACTGCGAAGCTTCCTTAAATAATCGTAGGTCTGGGAAAGGTTTTCGCAGTTAGTGCCCTCTGCCTCGTAGAGGTAAGGAACGGCATCGAGCCTCAGGCCGTCAACGCCCATACCGAGCCAGAAATCGAGCACATCGAAAAGTGCCTGATGGACTTCCGGATTTTCAAAGTTCAGATCGGGCTGATGGTGATAGAATCGATGCCAGAAATACTGCTTGGCCACCGGATCCCAGGTCCAGTTGGATGCTTCGAAATCCTGAAAAATAATGCGGGTCTCGGAATATTTGTCCATATCGTCGCTCCAGACATAGAAATTCCGCTCGGGAGAGCCCGCAGGCGCTTTGCGAGCCCGCTGAAACCACGCGTGCTGATCTGAGGTGTGGTTCACCACCAGTTCGGTAATGACTTTCATCCCGCGGGAATGCGCCTCCTCAAGGAACTGTCTGAAATCTTCAAGCGTCCCGTAATCGGGATTAACGGACATATAGTCGGCGATATCGTACCCGTCGTCACGAAGCGGCGACGGATAGAACGGCAGCAGCCAGATAGCGGTAATGCCGAGACTTTCCAGATAACCGAGTTTTTGACGAAGTCCCTCAAAATCGCCGATGCCGTCGTTGTTACTGTCGTAAAACGTTTTGACATGTGCTTCGTAAATAATGGCGTCTTTGTACCAGAGCGGTTCGGGTTGATACATGGCTGATTCTTTAAGATCCAATAAATTAATTATTTAATAGCAGTTATGATAAAAACACTACCCTGAATACATGAGCGGGCATCTCCGAAACGTTCAGTTCGACATAGTTCCACTCGCCATGCCACTCGTAGTTTCTGCCGGTCAGCAGATCTTCGAGCATGAAACTGCTGCCTGCCGCAAATCCAAACCTGTCGAGAGGGAAGCGGAGCCATCCGCCCTGGGTATTGGACTGATCGAGATTGACAACGGTGAGAATGATGTTCTGCTCGTCACCGGAATATTTCACATAGCCGAGCAGCCAGTCGTGTTCATGGCTTGCGGATGCATCGATGCGCACAAAATCAATATTCGACGTACTCTGCAGAGCCGGGTTCTCCTTTCTGATACGATTGAGAAGCGTGATTTCTGCCCGGATATTGCCCGGACGATCGAGATCCCACTGCTTAATTTCATATTTCTCCGAATCGAGATACTCCTCTTTCCCCGGAGCTACAGGCTGATGCTCGCATAGTTCGTAGGCTGGCCCGTACATTCCGTAATTCGAGGAGAGGGTCGCCGCAAGTATCATGCGGGTAATAAATTTCCGGCGGTCGCCGCTCTGCAGCTCTTCGTGCAGGATGTCCGGCGTGTTGGGCCAGAAGTTCGGACGCATATAATACTTCAGCGGAGCCGTACTCAGCTCCTTGAGATACTCCTGCAGCTCCCATTTGGTATTCCGCCAGGTAAAATAGGAGTAGGACTGGGTAAACCCGGTCTTCGCAAGACGTTCCATCAACCGGGGACGGGTAAAGGCTTCGGCAAGAAATATCGTTTCCGGGTACTCTTCGTGAATGGTCGCAATGGCCCATTCCCAGAATGGAAACGCCTTGGTATGAGGGTTATCGACCCTGAAAATGGTAACCCCTTTTTCAATCCAGAAAAGAAAAATACTGCGAAGTTCAAGCCAGAGATTCTGCCAGTCAGAAGTCTCGAAATCGATAGGCAGAATGTCCTCGTACCGCTTTGGAGGATTTTCGGCAAACTGTACAGTTCCGTCCGGACGCCACTTGAACCACTGGGGATGCTCCTGCACATAGGGGTGATCCGGCGAGCACTGAAATGCAATATCGATAGCAACGGCAATACCCTGCTGCTCCGCCTCGGCAACGAAAGCACAAAATTCTCCTATGGTACCAAGCTGCGGATGCACGGATTTGTGACCACCTTCAGCGCTGCCGATCGCCCAGCAGCTCCCCGGTTCATCAGGCCCTGCTGTAAGAGCATTGTTCTTCCCCTTTCGCTTGGTCAATCCTACAGGATGAATCGGCGGAAGATAGACGACGTCGAACCCCATTCCGGCAATAAACGGAATCAGGCGCAAACAGTCCCGAAAGGTGCCGTGCACACCTGGCTCGCTTCCCCATGAACGGGGGAAAAACTCGTACCAGGAGCTGAAACCGGCCTTCGGCGTCTCAACGACAAGAATGAGCGCCTTCTCATAACGCGAAGCACAGGACTTGTCGGGATAGAGCAGCATCAGCTCTTCAAGGCCTGCCGACAAAGCGGCCTCGACTGCTTCTGAAGGCTCCTCAGCAATAAGTTTTTCTGCATAAGCGAGCAACTGCCGGGCACTCTCCCCGTCTGTCCGTCCGGCAGCTTTTTCCACAAATGCCGCACCGATACGCAGATCGAGCGAGACATCCTGACCGGCTTCTACTTTTTTCACCAACCCTTTTTTCCAGGTAAGAAAATGGTCGATCCACGCTTCAATGGTGTACTCATACCGTCCCGGCCTGCCGGTTACAAAAAAGCCCTGCCACCGGTCGTTCCCTACAGGAAGCATGGAGTGGCGCTGCCATATTTCGCTGCCTGAGGGTCTGCAGCAGAGAGCGGCGCAAACGGTATCGGCCCCATCGGTAAAGATATCGGCCTGAACCTGCAGGCGCTCTCCCTCTACGCATTTGACCGGATATTTTCCGCAGTCAAGTTCAGGAGCGACGTTTTCGATAATGACTCTCTGACGACCGTCAAAATCATCGAGGATCGTGTGGGGTACCGCATGACGGAATGTATTGTTCATAATCAATTTCTCAGGTTGGCAGGCCGGGCAAAAACCGGACAGTCAGGACAACAAGGTTTTCAGACAAAACCGTATGATTAAATATCGCCCCGTGTTTTCTTGAATGGAAAATATGAAGATTTCTCCAGTATCGATAAAAGTTTACTTGCCTTATGCATTTGATTTCTCTTAAAAAAATTATTCCTTAGCTTTGAAAGAGAAACAGCGGCTCCGGAAAAACACCGGAATCGCTTTTCCGGAGCACTTTCCGGACGCATCTAACAACAGGAATTACAACAGCATCATGTTTGAACCGCAAAAAGAAAAACTGCAGGCTATAGAAGAGCGCCTGAATCAGTTACGGGGGTATCTTTGACGTCGATGAACGTAAAGAAAAAATCGACGATCTTGAAAAAATAACCGCCGACCCCGCATTCTGGAGCGACCAGCAGCAGGCCAACAAAATCCTCAAGGAGCTGAACGAGCATAAATCCTGGACGGAAGCGTACGATAAGCTTGCCGCCGGAGCAAAAACCTGCCGTGAGGAACTTGAGATCGCCTCCGAACTCGAGGATGAATCCTTCAACGACGAACTTTCAGGCATAATAGCCGCACTCGAAAGCGACATCAGCTCGCTTGAGTTCAAAAACATGCTCTCAGGCAAGGACGACCCCGGCAACGCTATCATCACCATTCATGCAGGAGCCGGAGGAACCGAAGCGCAGGACTGGGCCGAAATACTCTACCGCATGTACATGCGCTGGGCCGAACGCAAAGGCTTCAAGGTTTATACCGACGATTACCAGGAAGGCGACGGGGCAGGCATCAAAACAGCCACACTTGAAATTCAGGGTCAATATGCCTATGGCTACCTGAAGGCAGAAAACGGCGTACACAGGCTGGTGAGGGTTTCGCCTTTCGACTCGAACGCCCGCCGACACACCTCGTTCGCCAGTGTGTACACCTATCCGGAAGCTCCTCCCGACGTTGAAATCGACGTCCGCAAGGAAGACCTGGAACTATCCACCTTCCGCAGCGGCGGCAAGGGTGGCCAGAACGTCAACAAGGTTGAAACCGCCGTACGCATCAAGCACATCCCCTCGGGTATCGTGGTAGGCTGTCAGCAGGAGCGCTCGCAGTTCCAGAACCGGGAACGAGCCATGAAGATGCTTATGGCCCAGCTCTACCAGAGACAACGCGAAGAGGAAGAGGCGAAAAAACGCGAGATCGAAGGGAAAAAGAAAAAAATCGAATGGGGCAGCCAGATCCGCAGCTACGTACTCGACGATCGGCGCATCAAGGACCACCGAACCAACTATGAACGGTTCGATATCGAAACCGTGCTTGACGGCGATCTTGATGCGTTCATGGAAAAATACCTTTCCGAATTCAGCGACTGAAACCGAAGGAACCATGCGAATAGGCCTGATCACCGACATACACTTCCCGGTGAACGACTTTTCAGAGACCCACTTCAGAACAGCCACGGACATTCTCGCCGGCATGGTATTTTTCCGCGACAGCTCTGTCGATTTCGTTCTGCAGCTTGGCGACCTTATTGAAGGCTCCAACGGTCGCGCACCTGAAGAACTGCGGCAGGTACTCACGATACTGAAAAAATATGACGGGCGCTTCCGCCACGTCATCGGCAACCACTGCCTGGCGGTTCCGCGAAAGGAGCTGCTGCGGGTACTCGAACTGCCGTTCCCTTATTATTCATTTACGGCAGAGTGTTTTCGCTTTATTGTGCTCGACGGTATGGATGTCTCCGTTCTGAACGAACCGGAAACCGATGCCGACCGGAAACTGCTGCAATCATGCCTTGAGCAGCCGGAACTGCATGACTATTGCGGTGCCATAGGAGAGCGGCAGATGGAATGGATGAAATCGGAACTGCTTAACGCAGGCGCAAGCGGAGAACAGGTCATTGCGATTTGCCACTTTCCGCTTCATCCCGCCACTTCCGACATGAAACACGGCCTTCTCTGGAACCATCGGGAGGTACGGGAACTGCTCAGCGCTTATCCGGCAGTGAAAGCATGCATCGGAGGCCATTACCACTTCGGCGGATATACGAAAGAAAACGGCATGCACTTTCTTGTCCTGCCTGCCTTCGTCAACCGCTCGGAGCATCCGGAATCCGCATGGTCTGTCGCAGAGATCAAAAACAAGCGGCTGGTCGTTACCGGATTTGAGGGTACCCTACTGTACGATCTTGAACTCTAACAAACCATTGCGCCATGATCCTGCGCCCACTCGGAACGTTGCTGTTACTCTTTGCCGCCGCAATATACCTGACTCCCTCAACGGCAAACGCCTTGCCGGACACCATCAGGGTCGATGTGCCCGAAAAAAACCGACAGCAGGGCCAATTCTTCACTGTCAGGGTTGCCAATACCTCCTCAAAACCAGGACTCTGGTTCATGGAGCGAAGCTACGCAATGTTCCGACAGCCCGACAGCTCATGGAGAGCGCTGGTGCCCGTCGAAAACCTTACCAAACCGGGAAGCTATGCCATCCTTGTGCGGACAGACAGCCTCGAACAGAAAGTTCCGGTACTGGTAAAACCGAACAACCGAAAAATCCAGTATATCACGCTTGACCCATCGAAACAGGGAATCAAGGCAACCGAGACGGAAAAAACGCGGGTAAAAGCTGCCCTGCAGACCGAAAGCCCCGAAAAGCTGTACACAGGCACCTTCCTCCGGCCCTCGTCCGGCAGAACCAGCAGTTTGTTCGGCCTGAAACGATCATACAACGGAGAGCCGGTTACCAGCTACCATAAAGGTATCGACATCTCGGCTCCGGAAGGCACGCCGGTGAAAAGCAGTGCAGCGGGTAAGGTGATCCTCTGTGGAACCGTCGGTGAAGGATTCCATGTGCATGGCAATACGATTGTCATTGACCATGGGCATGGGCTCACCACCATCTACATGCACCTGCACACCATCAAGGTACGGCAGAACGTTCCCGTACAAAAAGGAGAGGTGATCGGCACGGTCGGCCATACCGGTATTTCAACCGCTCCGCACCTTCACTGGGGCACCTACCTCTACGGGACCAGCGTCGATCCTCTGCTATTCGAGGGAAAGCAATACTGAGTTGTAAAGAAGCTGCAACTTCAAGGGGACCGCTTGACGGTCCCCCACAAAATCCCATTACGGACGGGTCCATATCGAGCCACCGAATCCCCCTGTCTTATAGGTTGCTGTAGCTCTGTTGGGGTTGTCAAGCCTGAGTATAAGAATCCCTTCCTGCATGATCCTGCCTTTTGGAACATCCGCCCAGCGGAGAATGATCTGGTTTCCGTCAACATATCCTGATGCCACATTTGACCAGTCAGGATTGTTTACAGAGTGCTCTCCATACCAGAAAACCTCTTTCCCGAGCTGACGCATATAATACTTGCCTCCATCGTTGCAGATCCACTTACCAGTCAGATCGGCAAAAACGGTTGCAGGCAACAACAGCATGAAAAGGAAAAGAAGCGCTTTCACCTGTTTCATGGGACCTCCACAGTTTTCGTTTTGCAATCGCTCTCTTCTGTTATCACGTACTGAAACCTCACTACCAGTTTACTACGAAATACGGGGTACTGAAATGAAAACGTAACATCTCGCATCGATAAACATCCTTTTAATAGTAACAATAATCGACTTAAAAAAAATCCTCCGGCAAAATCCATCTCTGGATGAAAAAGCGGATAACTTGTGCGAGCAATACAGTAAAAAATATCGACTATCCTCTGCAAAAGAAGGTATTGAAACGTCAAAAAATCAGGTTACATTATAAGTACTATTGAAAATAACATCGGAAGGGAGTGGTTACTCCATAAGGCATAAGCAACAACTTGCGACCCATCGGAAAACCTGGAGCCAGTCCTCTCGGTCACCGTGTCAACAGAAACTTCCGTCACTGTAAAAAAAGTCATACAACCCACCTTTATTTCCGTTGTCATAACGTCATTACAAAAGGAGGATATCAATCATGGCATTGAACTTGTTGGAACTTGTTACCGGCGGCCTCTCGGGAGAAAACACCGGAAAAATGGCCACCTTGCTGGGAGAAGAAACCGCAACCGTAACCGGAAGTCTCGGTGCGATTGCAGCTTCGATTATGAGCGGTCTCATGAACAAGGCGTCCGCAACGGGAGGAACGCAGGAGATTGTCAGCAGGATTGCTGCCGGAGGATTCAAAGGCGACCTCCTGACCGATTTCGGCAGCGTGCTCACAGGAGGGCGCCAGACCGAAAAGCTGCTGAAAACCGGCAGTGAGCTTGTATCTTTTCTTTTTGGCAACAAAGCAGCAGATCTCGGCAAGGTTATTGCCTCCTCTACCGGACTGACAAAAGGCTCTGCGTCATCGCTGCTCGGCATGATGGCCCCGTTTGTCATGGCAGTGCTCGGCAAACAGATAGCATCCGACAGCCTCGATTCCGAAGGTCTCCGGAACCTGCTGAACTCTCAGAAATCCGCCGTACAACAGGCGGCTCCCGCCGGTCTTCCAGGAGTGCTCGGGCTGCTCAGCCTGTCACAGCTCGGAGAAGCACCGCCATCCGTCCCTACCGGCATTCCGGGCAATATCGCCTCGTTCGCCAAGGGGCTCTGGCCTTTCCTGCTCGGTATAGCCGCACTTGGCCTGCTCATGAAAACCTGCGGTCAGCCGCCGCTAAGGGAGACTCCCCCGCCTGCAGCGGCTGTTGCGCCCGACACCACTGCGGCAGCCCCGGATACCTCGACGGCCGCTCCTGACTCCGCAGCTGTCGCAGCAGACTCTCTCGGCGCCTTCGGAGAATACGAACTGCCGAACGGTGTAAAGTTGAACATACCGGAATTCGGCATCGAACGAAAACTGATCGCTTTCATCGAGGATTCGACGAAACCAGCCGACAAGGAAACCTGGTTCTCGTTTGACCGGCTCGTATTCGACACCGGAAAAGCAACGCTCAAACCGGAATCCCAGGAACAGATCGGCAACATCAATGAAATCCTCAAAGCGTTCTCTGCTGTATCGCTGAAATTCGGCGGCTATACGGACAACGTAGGGGATCCACAGGCAAACCTCAGGTTGTCAAAGGATCGTGCCGAAGCGGTCATGACAGAAATCGTGAAACTCGGCATCGACAAGGCAAGGCTTGATGCTGAAGGGTATGGGGCGGAACATCCCGTTGCCGACAACGCAACCGAAGAGGGAAAGCAGAAAAACAGGCGGGTCGATTGCAGGGTAACAAAAAAGTAGCAAAAACTCTATATCACACGAGAGGGCTGCCCGGAATGGCTGCCCTCTCGTGAGTTACTTCAGATCTGTGAAGCGAGGAAAATGAACTGTACTGTCTCAATCAAGCAGATCTTTGGGGATATTCCCTCCGTTTTCTGCCAGCTTTTTCAGGACGGTCTTGTGAAGCCACATGTTCATCTGCGCAGAATCGCCCATTTTTTCTGCAGGGCAACCGAGTTCCACAGCAAGCTCCTTTCTTTCGGCCAGGCTGCTGTCAAGTCCAAGTAGTTTCATAAGATCGACAATCGAAGTCTTCCAGTTAAGTTTCTCGTTATGCGCACTCGCCAGAGCTTCAAGTTTTGCGACAACATCAACTTCGCTGATCGCAACAGGTACGGATTGAGGCGCAGCAGCGGGCTTGGCGACGGCAGCGGGCTTGGCTGCAACGGTCGATACGGGCTTGGCGGCCACATCTTTTTTCTCCCCGCCAAAACCAAGTTTACTCATGATCGAGCTGAAAATTCCCATGATAACCTCCTTCTGATTATTCAAACAAGTAATAAAATCACACGCGTAAACCACTCATTAAAATACAAATTCAACTGATCAATCAAATAAAATCGGATTATTGAACTCCTATATAATAGAATAGAAAAACAAAATTATTTTACAAACATGTGACAAATCAGGAGACAACCGGTTTGCAGAGTCAAAATCCGGGTTCATCTGAATTATTGACGAAAAAATTTAGTTACAAAAACACATCAGACGTATCACTGCGGTAAAACTGAATCGATCTTCATGGGAGCAACATAAAGCACGCAAAAGCATATCTATGAATCGGTAATGCTGATGATGCTCGATCTGAAAAAGATGGGCGAAATGCTGACGGCACAACTCAGAATATCGACGCAACAATCGCAAGAGCGGCACAACACGAAAAAACGATAATCAAGCCCGGAACAAGCATCGGGGATTACGGATTCATCGTTTTTCGAGTATTCCGAAGACAACCACATCGTACTGCATGCACGGAAATAAACAACAAAAACGCTCCGGTATGAAAAACCTCCTTATTACAACAGTAACAGCGGCAATGTGCACGCTTGACCTGCCGACAGCGGGCAATGCTGCTCCTGTGAAGAACGACTACCGCACCGAACAGGTCCGCTTTGCGGCAAACTCCTCATCTGCGGTCATAAAAGGACGCCTGAAAGGAAACGAGTATATCGATTACCGGTTAGCAGCAAAAGCGGGCCAGACGCTCGACATCACCATAAAAACAACCAATCCGCAAAACTTCTTCAACGTCAACCCTCCGGAAAGCGATCTGTCGATGTTTATCGGGAGCACTTCCGGAAACAGCTTCAGAAGCATGCTTCCCGCTGACGGCAGCTATACCGTCAGCGTCTATTTGATGCGACCGGCAGCCCGCAGTAATGAGTCCGCCGGTTATACGCTGCAAATCGGTGTAACCGGCAAACCGCTCGCACCTCTTTCCGAAAAAGCGGATGCGCTCATTCCCGGAACGCCCTTCCACGCCTCGGCTACAATTACCTGCCGGCATCCCTTCGACCCGAAGGTGCTTACCTGCGAAGCGTTCGTCATCCGCAGGGGAACCGACGGAACAGCAACCATAGAAGCCCGTTTTGCGGACGGCATGAAACGGAGAATCCTGTTCGTAAAGGGCAAGCCTGTTGCCTCCGATGCTCCCGATCCTCTGAAATCCATGAAAAAAGGCGATCTGAATATCGTCAGTCTGGATAGCGATGAACGGTATGAAATACCCGACGCACTCCTCACAGGGGGATGAGCGATAACCCCCGACAGAAAACGGCAGTTTTGCTTCCCGATATGCTGTTTTCGTCAGCTTCGGCATAATCCCGCCTTTTTTCTCTCATAACGGCGGTTAAAATGGTCTTTATCTGGACATAGGGAATGCCGTAATCAACTTATTCCATTTCCAATACAACTATGCCGTTACCCGAAAATCCTCCCCACCAAAAAACAGGCACCTGTTTCGAACCGAGAAAACCACCATCAAACCCACTCTCCCCCTTTCCCACCCATTCCTTCCTCATCGCTAACCGCCCATCTGGCTTGATAGCTTGATAGTTTTTCAGCAAGAAAAGTGACATTCAATCCAGCCCACGGCTAACAGCTCACCTCTTCTTCATCCGTGAAAATCAATTCCCTCTTCAATCAGCGGGAACCGCGTTCTTACTCTTACAGCTGGATAGCTTGACAGCTCGATAGCTGAAGAGCTTAACACAATCCCCCGGTCAACCCTCATCCATCAATCTGTGCTAATCCGTGCCAATCCGTGGGTAAAAATCTTCCTCCCCTATCTTTCCTCGTCACCTCGTCACTTCTTCTCTGGGCTTTCCGGCTACCGGCTACTGAATACTGAATACCGCCCACCTCTCATCGCTTGGCCTTGGATTGGAAATGCATTATTGAAATAGAATTGGAATTACAGCACCCTGCCGAGCACCTCGACGATGCGCGATGCTGCTGCTCCGTCCCATTTTTCAGGAATTTTGTTGCGCTTCGAACTGTCTGCATGCTCACCGGAATGCAGAATGTCGTGAATGCGGCTCATGATGTCCTCCTCGTCAATCCCGACAAGTACATTGGTGCCGATTTCGATGGTAGCGGGACGCGCGGTGTTGTCCATCATGGTGAGGCAGGGCACATTCATGACCGTCGACTCCGCCTGCAGCTCTTCGGAATCGGTAATGAGCAGCACAGAGTCTCTCAACAGAGTCAAAAGGCCCGCATGGCCGGGGTGCGCAATCATCACGAGCCCTTCTACCCCACCGAACGCCTTGTCGAGTTTATGCTGCTTCATGAGTTCATCGAGCCCTGCAGCAAGAGGAACAAGCACTGTGGTCAAACCGGACATCTTTTTCAGAAGCCGAAGGGTCATTTCAAGCGGTTCTCTGGCTGCTATTGCTCCGGCTGGGTTCAGGAGCACCAGCGCGTACTTTTTCGGCTGAAGTCCGAGTTCGGCAGCAATGGTGTCGCGCTCGGCCTGCTCCATCAGGACGGCAAGCGTATCGATGGAGAGGTTTCCGGAAAAAAAGACTTTCTCGTCGGCAACGCCTTCGTTGATCAGGTTGTACTCGCCGCTGTGCTCGCTGATAAAATGCAGGTCTGCGATGGAGTCGATAAGAATACGGTTGATCTCGTCGGCATCGGAACGGTCGTGACAGCGCAATCCCGCATCGGCCACGGCAACCGGCACGCCGAGTTTCGTAGCGGCCAGTGCAGCACCAAGAGCCGCGTTATCGCTGCCGCACACCATAACGAGAGTCGGCTGCTCGCGGTCGATAATGGTTTCCATGCCGGTTATCACAGCGGCAAGCTGTTGACCCGGCGAGTCCTCGCCAAGGGTAATGGTGTGCCCAGCCTCTCCGATGCCGAAACAGGTCGCAAGCTCCCTGCTTAGAGGTTCGGCGCTTTTTGCTGCCGCAAAAACCGCAACAGGCTTGAATGTTCCGTTTTTTTTCAGCGCATTATATAGTGGCGCAAGGAGAAGAGCGCCAGGCTTGCCGCCTGCGGCCAATAGTAATTTTTTCACAGTAAAAACAAAGCTTTGTTACATTAGGATAAAGATCTTTCATGAACACCTGCATACGGATTCAAGACACCTGCTTGCATTGCCGAACTGCCGCTTCAGATTACGGGACAGGTACCAGGAAAAAACAAATGATTCAATGAGAAAAGTTTCTTCACTACCGCTGCTCACCGCTTTTCTGCTGCTTTTTATGGCAGCATCCATCCCGGTTCCGGTTCATAATACATTGAAGGCGGAACAAAAGAAAATTATTCTCCTCAATGCCGATACCATCGAGGGGGGGGAAACCGCTTCAAACGGCACGCCGCAGCCTTTTCGCTCGGTGATAGGCAACGTACGATTTCTGCACGGCACCATAACGCTTGCCTGCGATCGCGCCACCGAATATGGAGCGGAAAAGAAAATTACGCTCTCGGGCAACATTGTCATTACCGACAACAAAGTTGAGGTACGTGCCGATAACGGCGTCTACTACCCCGATACGGAGCAGGGGGAACTGACGGGAAACGTCCGGGGAAGAATGCTTGACGGCAGCCTGATTGCCAAAGCGCGCAAAGCCGTAATTGAAAAAAAGAACGACAGAATCTGGCTCTATGAGGATGCTATTGCCTGGGGAAAAAACGAACAGCTCTGCGGCGACATCATTATGGTACATGTGAAAGAGAGCGGCGGAGCGAAAAAAAAGCAGACGATAGATGAGGTACAGGCTCACAGGAACGCTCTGCTCGCGGCACGGGATACGCTTTCGACAAATCCCCTGCTCTATAACCAGATGAGCGGCGAAAAAATGGTGATCGCAATGACCGACAACGCGAAACTTTCCGGAGTTACCGTTACCGGACAGGCCGAGAGTCTGTTCCACCTATACAATGAAAAAAACGAACCCTCGGGCATCAACTATTCAAGCGGCAAGATAATCCGGATGTTTTTCATCGACGGAAAGCTGGATCGGGTTAAGGTTACCGGTAACGTCGAAGGGAAGCAGTATCCTGATTCGTACAGGGGAAACAGGAAAATCAATTTGAAGAAATTCGTATGGAGAGAACAGGAAAAACCGTTTTAAGCAAAAAAGCCTCCCCGTTCTCCGGGAAGGCTTCGTATGATCCAGCCGTTGGGCGATGACGCTTATTTCGCAAAGGGACAGGTGCCTGTAGAACAGCCGCCTGATGGTGCGGACGGGGTTGAAGGAGCGCTCTTGCTTCCGCAGTAGTCGGTGCCGTAGAAGCCCGATCCCTTGAGCAAAAAACCGCCTGATGCGCTGATCACCCTTTCAAGAGCCTCTTTCTCGCATTTGGGACACTTGGTCAGCGCGTCGTCTGTCATTTTCTGGAATACCTCGAGTTCATTTCCGCAACTTGAGCAACGGTACTGATAGGTTGGCATTATGTCTTCCTCCTTGATTATTGGAACCGCTCACGACAATTAATCGGGATTCCGCTTATACTTACTATGTTATTATTGTACAGTTCAACCACGAACGGACGTTGTGCGTTCCACCCTGGATCTTCTGTATCGCATCTCTGCAATGGGAATTTCCGCCCCAAAAAGCGGAAGCTTTCGTATATAACTATATTTCCAAAAATAAAAAAGTTCCCGCAGTGATCGTTAAAACCCGCGCAGTGGTGCTGAGGGAGATCAAATACCGTGATCAATCGAAGATCTGCACGCTATTCACGAGCGAGTTCGGCAAGCTTACGGCTATCCTGAAAGGAGGACGGAACCCGAAAAGCAGGCTTTCCGGAAAGTTCAGCGCCGGTAACGTGCTCGACATTGTGCTGTATAAAAAAACCGGCCGCGACATTCAATTGATCAGCGACGGCAGTCTGCTCTTCAGCCCGCTCTCTGCAGAGCCGGACATGGAGCGCTTCGCCACCATGTATCGGATTATCGACCTTATCAGTCAAGCCCTCGATGGTGAAGAAAAAAATCTGCCGCTCTTTTCGCTCCTCACCGGAGTGCTTGAGATCCTCTATAGCACAGAGAAGCGATTTGAACTGCTTTTCACCTGGTTTCTGCTGCGAATGATTTCGACCCTCGGCTTTGAACCATCCCTCGATCGTTGCGTTTACAGCGGCGAACCTCTCTCGGCCGCTGCCGAGACCATGATGCTGAGAGAACTCTCTTTTGTGATGAATCCAGGCGGCGTAGCCCTGCCCGCAGCTGCCCTGCGTCAGATCTCGCAACAGCACTCCATCACCATGCCCGCTTACCAGCTGCTCAGCGAGCTCTCTTCCGCACCGCTTTCAGCCCTTGACGAAATTGATGCCGGAGAAGCGGAAACCGAATTTCTCTGCAAGCTTCTTCAGGAGTACTGCCGACAGCATCTCGACCATGCCCCGAAAAACAGAAACCTTGCCGTTGTCGCACAAATGCTCTCGAAATAACCCCTTTGACCTTCACGGGTTTTTATATCTGCAGGATGATTTCTATCTTGAAGAATAAGTTTCTCGGGAAAAGCCTCAAATAATCTTCACAGGTACCCTGAAGAGATAACGTCTTTTTGCAATCATCTTGTTTAATTCCAAACCGAACTGCTCGACATGCCTCAGCTAACCAAATCTGCAGAGCTCTTTGAGCTTGCAAAGAAGTTCATTCCCGGCGGCGTCAACTCCCCGGTCCGTGCGTTCAAATCCGTAGGCGGAACCCCGATCTACATGGCCAAGGGTGAAGGCGCCTACATGACCGACGTTGACGGCAACACCTATTTGGATTATGTCGGGTCATGGGGCCCGTTCATTCTCGGCAGCATGCAGCCCCGCGTGACCGCTGCCATCGAGTACACCCTGCGGAACATCGGCAGCAGCTTCGGCACGCCGATTGAAATGGAAATCGAAATTGCCGAACTGCTCTCCAGAATCGTACCGTCCATCGAGATGGTACGCATGGTGAACAGCGGAACCGAGGCAACCATGTCGGCAGTGCGGCTTGCCCGCGGCTATACCGGCCGTGACAAAATCATCAAATTCGAGGGCTGCTACCACGGCCACGGCGACAGCTTCCTCATCAAGGCAGGTTCAGGCGTGCTGACACTCGGCTCCCCTGACAGCCCCGGCGTCACCAAAGGCACTGCTGCAGACACCCTGAACGCAACCTATAACGATATCGAATCGGTCAGACTGCTGGTCAACGAGAACAAGGGCGACATCGCCGCCATCATCATCGAGCCGGTTGCAGGCAATACCGGCGTCATTCCGGCAAAGAAAGAGTTCCTCGTCGCTCTGCGCGAGTTGTGCGATCAGGAAGGCATCGTGCTGATTTTCGACGAGGTCATGTGCGGTTTCCGGGTTGCCCTCGGCGGTGCTCAGGAGCTCTATGGCGTCACCCCTGACCTCACCACGATGGGCAAAATCATCGGCGGCGGTCTGCCGGTCGGCGCATTCGGCGGCAAACGCCAGATCATGGAGCGGGTAGCTCCGCTTGGCGACGTTTACCAGGCCGGCACCCTTTCAGGCAACCCGCTTGCCCTGACTGCTGGTCTCGAAACCCTGAAGATCCTCATGGAGGAGAATCCCTATCCGGAACTCGAAAGGAAAGCGGCATTCCTCGAAGCTGGCTTCAGGGACAACATGCAGAAGCTCGGCCTTAACTACGTGCAGAACCGCGTCGGTTCCATGGCCTGCCTCTTCTTTACCGAAACGCCTGTCGTGGACTACAAGAGCGCCATCACTGCCGACTCCGCGAAATACGGCAAGTACTTCCACTCCATGCTCGACCAGGGCATCTACCTTGCCCCTTCGCAGTTCGAAGCCATGTTCACCAGTTACGTGCACTCGGACGAGGATCTGGAAAAAACCGTCAAGGCGAACTACAACGCACTTGTCGCTGCTCACCAGTAAGCTGCGAGAGGACAACATTGAACGCAAAAGGGCTGCCTGAAAAGGCAGCCCTTTTGTTTTGAAACAAATCAGGAATAGTAAGTTCATTGTGAGAAAAAAATAATTACCTGGCATTCATTCGAACAATACCCATCAATCTAAGATATCTTCTATCTCGTTTCAACTCAGGCTTTGCGGTAACAACTGCGTCCAGACATTGTTGAAGCTCTTCCCCAAACAAAAATGATTCCATTATAATAACATCAAGTAAACCTAAGACATCATCCGGATATCGAGAGCAGAGCCCAATGCCAGCTAATCCGAAGTTCCCCATAATAAAAAACAGTAACTCATTACAGTACAATCAAA
>DYNE01000060.1 GCA_020721225.1 Pelodictyon luteolum
TGCTCAAATAGTGATACTTATCCGTTAACGTGCGCGCCTTATCCGACTTTTAGGATCACACTGTCGTCAATTTAAAAATATTATTAATTAGACAAAATAAATATAAGTTTATGCTGCTTTTTTATTGACCGCCAGTTTGCATGTATGCCGATTTTGCGGCACTTTCAGAAGGGCGCTTCAATTTATTATCGGCGAAAATTCCGTGCGCGAGGCGAGCTGAGCCGGAGAAACCCGACTTCTGACAAGCCGGGATGAGGATTTCGGGCACCGACCAATGCAATAATCGGGTTTTGCAACAAAGCAACAGAGGTGTTTAGAAAACAGGTATTCGTGCGTCGATGGAACTAATCGTACTTCTCCGGATAATTGCGGCAGTGCTGCTTGTTACGGGTTATGCCGGGCTTGTGATTCCTGCCCTGCCGGGTATCGTGCTGATTTTTGCCGGATTTGTGGCGGCAGCATGGGCCGAGGAGTTCGCGTATGTCGGATGGGGAACCCTCAGCGTTCTCGGCCTGCTCACAGGGCTGGCTTACCTGCTCGACATAGCGGCCGGGCTTGTGGGGGCAAAACGTTTCGGTGCCGGGAGATCCGGGCTAACGGGTGCTGCCATTGGTACCTTCGTCGGGATGTTTTTCGGGATTCCCGGGATTGTTGCCGGTCCGTTTCTCGGTGCGGTAATCGGAGAGCTTTTTGCGCGCAAGGGATTTCGTGACGCAGGTTTTGCCGGACTGGGCACCTGGCTGGGTCTTGCCGCAGGTGCCGCGGTAAAAATAGCCATAGGTTTTGCTATGGCAGGAGTGTTTCTATTTGCTCGTTTTTTGTAAGTTTCCTGAAGCGGATGGGGAGCGAAACGTGTGATATACATTAAATTTTAACAGGATAGATACATGGATGAGAAAATCAGTCAGGAAGCGCAAAAGGTTATTGTCACCGATATTCGCATGCCGTTCTGGTCGATGGTTGTATTTATGATAAAATGGGTTTTTGCAAGTATTCCGGCCATGATAGTGCTGTCGCTGATCATGAGCCTTCTTATGCTTGTTTTCGTGTCCCTGACCGGATCGATCTGGGATATCCAGGGCATGTTCGAGCATGGTGGCCCGTCGTTCTGATAATGCCGTTCAATAGTTGAAATTTATCTGCAATATTATGGGTCTTACTCTGGGCAATCGGAACGTGTGCGTGATGCAGTCGGAAATTCGTGCCATGTCAATAGCATGTGCAAAGGTTGGAGGTATCAATCTTTCTCAGGGAGTGTGTGATACGCCTCTACCTGAAGCGATATCCGGCAGCGTTGCGTCTGCCATTGAACAGGGATTCAATACCTATTCGCACTACGCCGGACTGAAAATCCTGCGAGAGGCTGTTTGCGAAAAGCAGAAGCGGTTTACAGGTCTTGAATTCGATCCTGAAAGCGAGGTTATTGTCAGTGCGGGAGCGACAGGAGCCATGTATTGTGCTTTTCAGGCCCTGCTCAGTCCCGGAGATGAGGTTATCGTTTTCGAACCTTTTTACGGTTACCATATCAGCACCCTTCTTGCGGCAGATGCCGTTCCGGTTTTTGTGCCGCTTGCACTGCCTGGCTGGACCTTCACGCTCCATGATCTGGAGCATGCCGTGACGTCGAAGACGAAGGGCATCATCGTCAATACGCCCTCCAATCCTTCAGGAAAGGTTTTCAGCCGCGAAGAGCTGGAGGTGATTGCCGGGTTTGCCGGGCGGTACGATCTGTTTGTTTTTACCGATGAGATTTATGAGCATTTCATATATGATGGAAATCGTCATTGTTCATTTGCATCTCTGCCCGGTATGATGACCCGAACGATAACGATTTCGGGATTTTCGAAGACCTTCAGCATAACCGGTTGGCGCCTTGGTTATGCGCTTTGCGACGCACGGTGGGCGCAGGCAATAGGGTATTTCAACGATCTTGTCTATGTTTGTGCACCGGTACCTTTGCAGGCAGCTGTTGGCGAAGGCATGAGGCGGCTCGATGAAGGATATTATTCCATGCTTTCCTCAGAATACAGAGAGAAACGGGACCGTTTCTGTGAAGCGCTTTCTGATGCGGGTCTAACTCCTCATATTCCCGGAGGGGCATACTATGTACTTGCCGATGTCGGACATCTGCCCGGCAGTTCTGCTGCGCAAAGAGCTCATTATATTCTTGAGAAAACCGGAGTTGCCAGCGTACCGGGCAGTGCCTTTTTCAGCTGCGGCAGGGGAGAGGATCTGGTGCGCTTCTGTTTTGCAAAAGACAATATGGTTCTTGACGAGGCTTGCCGGCGCCTTGCATCGATTCGAAATATGTAACGAACGTAAAGGATATTGAGCTATGCGACAGGTGATAAAGGTTCTTTTTCTGCTGTTGGTTGCCATTGGCCTTGAAGGTTGTATCAGGGTGAGCACGCTGGTATCTGTAAACCCTGACGGATCAGGCCGTCTGACCGAACGGGTGGCGATGAATACGTACTATATGAGCATTATGGGTGGTTCCGCGAAGGGAGATGAAAAGAAAAAGGGCGTTTCGCTTCCGGATCGTGATGCTTTCAGAAAAAGTGCCGAAGCAATGGGAGAAGGGGTCACGCCGGTTTCCGTGCGGGCATTTACCGATGGAAGTTACGAAGGGTATGAAGCCGTCTATGCGTTCCGCAATATCAGCACCATACAGGTTTCAGGCGCGATGAACGAGCGTCCGGGGATGGATTCGACCCGTATGGTAAACAGGAGTCCGTTCTTGAAAGATCAGGTGAGGTTCAGGTTTACCAAGGGCAAGCCTTCAACGCTGGTGATTATACTGCCTGAAGAAAAAGTATTGCTTACTCCAGCTAAAAAAGGGGATGAGCCGGTAAAGCAATCATCTCCCGAACAGCAGAAATTATCATTGGCTATTATCCGGGAGCTTTTCAAAGGCACCCGGATGACGCTGGCTGTCGATGTACAGGGAGATATCGTGAAAACCGATGCCGAATGCAGGGAGGGGTCAAGGCTGATTCTTGCCGACATCGATTTCGATCAGTTGCTGCTCGAAGAGAATCAGGATGAGACTCTGCTGAATCTTGCCGGTTACGGCAGGTCACCGGATGCACCGGGAGATATTCTGAACCGCGTTCCTGGAATGAGGGGCGAGACAAAGAGGGAAGTCAGTGTCGTGTTTCAGTAAAGGGCATAGAGGTGCCAGTCAGTTTGTCAACATATCAAGGGAGTTTTGCCATGAACGTTACTGATGAAACGGACGTGCAATGTCCATATTGCGGATCGGTTTTCACTGTTGCTCTTGAATCGTTTGAAGGAAGGCAGGAATTTGTCGAGGATTGTGCGGTTTGCTGTCGGCCTATATCAATTGTCATTACCGTTGATGAAGACGGAATTTCTCATGCGGAAGCGCATGGAGAGGATGAGTAAATAAAAAAAGCTGAAACCGAAGCTGTAAGCCGAATTCTGTGGATCACATCCCTTGGGATATGAAGCTGCAGCCATTTATCTGATGCGGCTTACCCGAAAACTCTCCTTGTAAAAGGAATTGAACGGGCCGCTCTTTTTTTCCCGAAGGAAAAAAGTTTTCCTATTTAGCCTTGCTTCGGAGAGGTTTGCCAGGCACATTCCGTTGCCGGAATATCCGGTGGTCTCTTACACCGCCTTTTCACCCTTACACCGGTTTCCCGGAGCGGTATATTTTCTGTTGCACTATCTGTGACAGCTGGTTTTCCCTGCTGTCCCCGGGCTTGAGCCTTTCGGCTCTCGACCGGCATCCTGCCCTGTGAAGTTCGGACTTTCCTCTGCATAACCGGAAGTTATACAGCGGCTGCACACTTGCGGTTTCAGCTTTATAAAGAACGAATGATGATCAATAACAGTTCAGTCTGCGGCTTCATCAAAAAGCCTTTCATGCACGACAATTCTGCCGCATGATTCACAAAGGTAGAACCCTCCCTGCACAATCATGGTATGGCGGTTGGTTGGTACTCGGGTATTGCAGCCCGAACATGCATTACGATTCAGTTTGACCACCGCGTTCTGCAGTATGCCGCTTCTGAGGTGATCGTATTTGTCAAGCAGGCGTTTTGCTTCTTTGATAATGGTATCGCGCTGCAGATCGATTTTTTTGTTCAGGGCATCCACTTCATCGGCAGTTTCAATGACGATGCTGTTGAGTTCCTCTTTTTTATGATCGACCTGCTTTGTCAGATCTTCGAGCTGCTGCAGAAGAATATCGTCAGGCATCATCTCTTCGGTCATCTCATCATAGCGGTTTTCATCGATGAGATGACGTCCTTTCTGCTGAATTTCCTGGGTTCTCTGCTCGGCATGAGCGATATCCTGAAGCTGAATATCCGCCTGGGCTATCTCTTTCTCTTCGTACTCAATCTGTTTTGAAAGAGCGTCATACTCCTTGTTGTTGCGAGCGAGTGTCTGTTTTTCCTTGAAGATCCTGATTTTGTTCCGGCAGTCATTTATGGTTTCGTTCAGTTTCTGCCTCAGTTTCAGGTGATCGTCAGCAATTTTTTTACGAGCCTCTATCTGGCGTTTTGTAAATGCGAGATCTTCTTCAAGGGCAGTGATCTCTTCCGGTAAACCTTTCTGCAGGCTGATAATGTTCTCGATCTGGTTGTCAAGGTGCTGAAGCCTGACAAGAAGGTTGATTTTTGTATGATCCACTATTGCCTTTGTTTTGGATTATTGAAGCATAAAAAAAGCACCTTCTCCCGAAAGGTGCATACCTTGTTTGAGCTATGTGCGAACAGTTCGGATAATGATCCTTCCCTGCGGTTGCTATCTGCTTTGATCTGCATCTTGCGGTCGAAGAATTTTTGGTGCCCGAAAGGAGATTCGAACTCCTACACCTTGCGGCGCTCGTCCCTGAAACGAGTGCGTCTACCAGTTCCGCCATTCGGGCTTCGCAAACTTATAACCAGACCAGATTACAATAAACCTTTTTTCGATCTATTGTCAAAAAATAAAGTTACTTAATCTCTTTGTGGACGGTGTGCCGCTGCAGATTCGGATTGTACTTTTTCAGAAGAAGACGCTCAGTGGTATTCTTCTTGTTTTTGGTTGTCGAGTACCGTGAAACGGGCTTTCCTTCTTTTTTAGCCTCGGTGCACTCGAGTGTAATGATAATTCTATTTTCTTTGCCTTTTGCCATCGGAACCTCGGTAATGAAATATTTAGTTAAGAGGCATGAATATAAGGCTTCAAGAAGGATTTTGCAAGTTCGGTTTTTTTGTTTCTCTTCTTTATGAGAGAAACATTATACTGTAAACCGTTCTAACTTTGATAACTAACCATACCCGTCGAAGCTGTGAGTGAACGCACTGTTTTTCATTATCAGGATAATGTTCTCTCTTGTGAGGACGTCCGGCTGGATGATCTTGCCGGAATCTACGGAACGCCGCTTTTCGTTACCTCGAAAAGGAGTCTGCAAGGAAGTTTGCGGGAATTCGAAGCGGCATTCGCTTCACTGCCGCATATTACCTGTTACTCCGTAAAGGCAAATTTCAATCTGAGCGTTATCGGTACGTTAGCCGAAATGGGCTGCGGATGTGACGTCAACTCCGGTGGGGAGCTTTTCAGGGCTCTGAAAGCCGGCGTTTCTCCGGAAAAAATCATTTTTGCCGGTGTTGGAAAGAAACCTGAAGAGATCGCTTTCGCGCTTGAAGCCGGCGTGCTCATGCTTAAGGTCGAGTCGCTTTCCGAACTCGAAGCTATCGAACGGATAGCGTCCGAAAAAGGCATAACGGCTCCGGTTGCACTCAGAATCAATCCCAATGTAACTGCGGAAACGCATCCCTATATCACTACCGGAGACAGCAAGGAGAAATTCGGCATCGACGAGGCCGGTCTTGAAGAGGCCTTCACGCTCCTTCGGCTTATGAAACATGTCCGTCTTGTCTGCCTTGACATGCATATCGGATCCCAGATTTTCGATCCGGAGTACTATGTCGCAGCGACTGCCGTTCTGCTTGATATTTTCGAAACCGCCAGATCTCTCGGTTTTTCAATCGAGTATCTTGATATCGGAGGCGGTTTTCCGGTAACCTACGATGCCCGTAAACCGGCAACTCCGATTACGTATTTTGCAGAAAAACTGATTCCTCTGCTGGCCGCTGCCGGAGTTCCGGTTATTTTCGAGCCGGGTCGTTTTCTGGTAGCTAACGCTTCAGTGCTGCTTTCGAGGATACTCTATAAAAAAACGAATCATACCGGAAAGCAGTTTTTTATTGTCGATGCCGGCATGACCGAGCTGATTCGTCCCGCGCTCTACCAGTCGCATCATGAAGTACTGGCCGTTACCCGTCACGAGAAAACCGTTGTTGCCGATGTGGTCGGGCCGGTTTGTGAGTCAAGCGACTTTTTTGCCCGTCAGCGTGCCATCGACGATGCAGCTGAAGGGGAATTGCTTGCCGTGATGTCGTCAGGAGCGTATGCCGCTGTAATGAGCAGCAACTATAACGGACGATTGCGTCCTGCGGATGTTATGGTGGATGGCAATGAGGTTACGGTGATTCGCAGGCGAGAGACCTACGAACAGCTGATAGCAAACGAGGTTCTGTAGGGCAGATACCTCGTTTCGATTTTTCCGCGCACAATGTCTGAAGTTCGTATTGTCAGCTTCTGCTGATGTTCCGGAAAATTTTCAGGGTTGCATCGGCAAGATTAAGGGTATAGAAATGAACTCCCTTGACCTGCCGTTCAATCAGTTCCTGCACTTGCGCAGTTGCCCAGTCAATTCCGATTTTCGCTACATCAACGTCGTTCCGGGCATTAAGTACCTGTTTCAGCAGGGGCGCGGGAATACGCGCCCCGAGAGCCAGTTCCGACATCCTGATCAGCCCTTTTTTTGTTGAGACCGGCATGATGCCGGCTATGACGGGAACCGTTATTCCGGCTATACGGCATCGATCCACAAAATCGAAATAGTCCCGGTTATCAAAAAAAAGCTGGGTGACAATGTAATCGGCCCCTGCATCGATTTTCTCCTTGAGGTATTCGATCTCCTTCAGGCGGTTCGGAGTTTCCGGATGTCCTTCGGGAAAACCGGCTACGCCTATGCCAATTGCCGGATAGTTGGTTCTGATGAATCGTATGAGGTCGATGGCATGGGGAAAATCCTTGATGGCATCGTTCAGTGTGGCAATTCCGGCCGGTTTGTCACCCCGAAGTGCAAGCACATTGGTGATGCCGTGTTCGAGGTAGTTCTCAAGGATCGAACCGGTATCTTCACGGTCGGAACAGATGCAGGTCAGGTGGGAAACCACGGTCAGTCCGGTTTCCTTCTGGATTTTTGTGACAAGGTCGTGCGTTCTCGAACGTGTAGAGCCTCCCGCTCCGTATGTGACGCTGACGTAAGATGGGTGCAGATGGTTCAGGTTCGCTATTGTCTCAAAGAGCGTCTCCCAATCTTCGTCCTTTTTAGGCGGAAAGAATTCAAAACTGAATACGGGCTCACTCGCGGAGTTCAGGATCTCTCTGACAAGCATGAAGGGAATGGGCGTTTTCGGGTTTTTAAAAAGAAAAGAATATACAAAAACAATGATTTGCGTAAGTTAATTAAAATAAGGGTACTAAAAAGAGCACTCCCATTCTGTTCCCATAATGGATTTATTCGCTCCATATCCTGCCGTACGTCTCCTGTTTTTTGTGGTGGCCGGTATTGTTGCAGGTACAGCCGCATTGCTCACGCTCGACTCATGGCTCCTGCTGACGCTGCTGTTTTTTCTTTTACTTGTCTGCGGTTTTGCCTATGAGTCCATTCGACTGAAACATACCCCGTTTCCTCATCAATTCACCGCAATAGCCTATCTCCTGTTCATATTCTGTGCATTCGCCGCCGGAAGCCACTATCGCTTCAATACGGTGTCCGATCGCGCTCTGCTGCACTTTGTCGGCCATCCGGTACTGCTTTACGGCAAGGTTGATGGGAGACCTTCACACTCCGAAAAAGGCATAGGGTGGACTCTGCAGGTTCAGGAGGTTTTTTATGGCGGCAGGACTGAACAGCTATCCGATCGGGCAAAAATATTCATGAGAAACGGAACGGGTGATCCTCCGGAACTTCGTAATGGCGACATGGTGCGCGTGAAAGGAACGATCCAGCTCATTCCCGGAGCGGCAAACCAGGGGGAGTTCGATCCCCGTCGTTACGGGAGAATGCAGCGAACCTATGTTCAGCTCTTTTGTTCCGGTCCATGGCATCTTCTGCATGAAGGGAAAAGTTCGCTCAATTTTTTTGAGCGGTATGTCGTTATTCCGGTTTACGACTTCATTGTTGCCTCCGTTGACCGCCTGATACCCGAAGGCGGCGAGCGAAAGCTTGTCAGGGGGGTGTTGCTCGGCGAAAGGGAGGTGCTCGACGAGACTGTTTTCGAAGCATTCAAGACAACAGGAACCGCCCACGTGCTTGCAGTATCAGGTCTCAATGTCGGTCTGCTCGCCTTAGGCATTCACGTGCTGCTGCAGCGTTTCAAGGTCACTGCTTATGGGCGCTGGTTTTCATTTGCCTTGATCGCCTTCATCCTTATCGTTTTCAGCTATGTCACCGGAAACTCGCCTTCGGTAAAACGCGCGGCCATCATGTCAGTGGTGCTTTTCGGCGGTGAAACCCTCGGCAGAAGATCTTATGGTGTGAACTCCCTCGCCGTGTCTGACATCATTATTCTGCTCTTCGATCCCTTCGATCTTTTCAATCCAGGATTTCTTATGACCAATGCCGCAGTCTTGGCCATTCTTCTGGTCTATCCGCTTCTCTATCCTCCCGGGCATAAGGAGGAGGGGGTGCTGCGGGCCGTATTCAGGTTTTTTCTCGGCAGTTTTTTCGTGAGCCTTGCGGCCATTATCGGAGTTTCTCCGGTCATCGCCTACTATTTCGGCACCTTCTCTGTAGTGAGTCTTGCTGCAAACCTGCCGGTAGTGTTTTTTTCCACAGTGATGATGTATGCCCTCATGCCGATGCTTCTTTTCAACCTGTTCGCTCCGTTTCCCGCTTCCTTGTTCGGTATGAGCGGCTGGCTTTTTGCCCGCCTGACTCTCGATTCCGCACTCTTTTTCAGTAAGGTGCCTTATGCATCCATTTCACTTAAACCCGATATCGTCGAGGTGGTGATCTACTATGCGGCAGGAACCGCAACAGCCTGGTTCTTTTACCGGAAAGCGTGGGGCAGGCTTCTTATTGCTCTGTTGTTCGGCTGCAATGCGCTCTTGTGGTATGGCATGGCAGATCAGTCGCAACCAGGAAAAGGTCTGGTTACGGTCAACCTCGGTCGGAACCTCGCGCTGCTTTATGCTACAGAAAGCGAAACCGTGATCGTCGATGCCGGAAAAAGCCGTCGGGATGCTGAGCGCATCATGCGGCAGATAGATGAATACCACCTTCCTCCGCCCACCGCTGCAGTGCAGTTCTATTCGAAGGATTCGATTTTCAGTACGCTTCCGGTTCGCCTGCACATGCCGGACAGTCAGGAGCGTCTGGCCCTATCTTCAATGGTTGTAAGCAGGCCGATGGAGAAAGTGCTGCGTATCAGCAGTCGAGGCCGTTCGCTGCTTTACGTATCAGGAACCAGCCGCTTGCTTGAAGAACCGGCATGGAAAGCCGATGTGGTGATTCTCGCAGTTTACCGTTTTCGGGAAAAACAGCGGGAGCAGATCGAAAGCTGGCTTGGCTACGTGCGTCCGGAGCGGTGCATTTTTCTCACAGGCTCCTTCCTGACGCAACAGGATAAAGCTGCGCTTTACCGTTTTTCCGAAGAGAGGCCGAACATCGAAATCCGCCGTTCCGACAGTCAGATCGTGATTCCTTAGCAGCATGACTGTAGCTCTTCAGGAACCAATGCCGGTTCGCTGTTGTTTATGGTTCACTTGCCTGAAACGTTGGCTATAAGTTGGATTCCACGAATATGTCAGGTTTATTCCGGTATTTCAACAAAAGGGAGGAGACGATGAAAAAAATCATTATTACAGGGTTGATTTTTCTGGTGTCCGGTTGTGCGCCTTACATGCACGACCGCGACGACCGACGCAACGACCGGGATTATCCGCGGAAAGATGGGCGCAGCTATCCAGACGACAGGGATGGACGACGCGATCAGAACGACAGGAGAGATCGTGACGATAGACTGTATCAGCCGGGTTATAAATAACGATAACCTGTTCAGAAGAAGGAATGAGGGCGATTTTCAGACCGCCCTCATTCCTTCTTCTGCTACTCCCTGTCCGGGAAGGTGAACAGGGAGCTGAAGGTATATGCCCGTTTTTGATCGCCTGTATTTCGCTGCTTCATAAAAAAAGATGGCAGAGACTCTGAGCGATTCATGTACCGTATTTATCAGGCGAGATGTCTCGGTTTTGTTGTAGTAGCATTACGGAAAAGCGAGCGATACCGTTCTGTCTCAGCGGTTCTTTATGGGGAAAGACCCTCAGCAATTAGTGCTGTTGCTTTTTCAAGTTATGGCGTGTTATTAAAGGATTATGCGTAGATTTTAATGTATAAAAGCTATGTTATTCCAATTCTATTTCAATAATGCACGTATAATCCAGGGCCAGGCGATGAGGGAATGGGAGGATGAGGATAGTGTTACGGGGGCAGGGGAGTATCGAGCACTTCGTGCTCGGTAGTATGCTCGCTGTCGCATCGCGGAGTATCGCTTTGCGGTAGAAGATTGGGGAATTAGTTCTTGGTTCTAAGTTCTTGGTGTTAAGTTATTACGTTTAAGGTGAAGAGGGGAAGAGGCGTATCGTTCGCGGCGCGCGATACTCACGCAAAGCGATCCCCCTTTTTCACTGGTTAATGGGAATGAATTTCAGGATTGTCGCGGGCAATATAATTGCATATTTGTATTGGAAATGGAATTATACTGATTCAGCAGAAAGCGTGGTCGCTGGTTTCTCTTTGCAATTGAAAACGTGAGGAAGAGCCTTGTTTTTTTTAGACCCGGATTTTTTGAATACTAAAGAGTGATGAACTGAAATAAAGGATGACGGTATGATCATGAGATATCAAGGTACGGATATCCTCTCTGCAGCTGTAGTCGGACAGAATATCCTGTCACCTTTTGCATTGTCAAGGGTGTTTTATCGGGATGGCAGTGCATATCGGCGGGTTTCGGGAGTGAAAAATGGTGTGCGGACGATTTTTTCCGGTTTCATGCTCTCCGTGTTCTGCTGTTTTTATTCTCCGGCCAGGATACCGGCCTTGTTCATACCGGTGAGGCCCATGCAAATCTGCGGAACCGCATCGAGGATGTCGTGCTGAAGCCGGTTTATGGTATGGGATATGGAAATGCTGCAGCCGTCAACTACAGGCCAAGGATTTTTTTAAGGGTTGGCACATACACAACCGATGCCAAAGCAGCCCTGAAAAAGTCGTCGCCTGTTGATGGCCGCAGGACAACTGCCGGTGAAGGCTATATATTTTGAAGGGAAAAGACGGAAAATTCATCAGGATTGCCGCTGTCGGCAGCGCCAATCCTGCTCAACGGCTATTACCGTACGTTTTCAGGAGTGGGAAGTGCCGGTTCCGAGTGGCTGTTGTGGCTGTATGGAAAGGTTTGGAGTTCAGGAACGATATGGAGGGCTCTCCGTCGATTCTGCAAAAAGTCTGCCACATACCGGCTTGATGGCCATACAATATACCCATCACTGATGCAGGCGGGAGTGAGTTCGACAATTCAATCGGTATAGAAGCGGCTACCTTTTCCCGACGGCATTGCATCTGATGGAGCATATCCGGGCTGTTCGGTTTTTCTGTGCCGGAGATGTTGATCACTTTTTAAGCCGAAGTTCCCCATAATAAAAAACAGTAACTCATTACAGTACAATCAAAAGACG
>DYNE01000022.1 GCA_020721225.1 Pelodictyon luteolum
ATTTATCGAAAATCAATAGGTTATACGATTTTACGCCAAGGAACTTCGGTTTAGCCTTGTACTCCCCCTTGACGGCGAGAACGATGGACTCGACACCGCGCAGAAAACCTGCATCGATCTGACCGGCCTTGAAAGCGGGCACAACCTCGTTATCGACAATCCGACCGGCAAGCAGATCGGTTAAACGGCCTTCAAGACCATATCCGACCTCGATTCGAATCTTCCGGTCATCTCTCGAAACGAGAAAAAGCACTCCGTTGTCATACCCTTTCTGACCTATCTTCCAGGCGTCAACGACCTTCATGGAAAAATCTTCGAGCGCGTCTCCCTCCAGAGAGGGAACCGTAAGAATAACGATCTGGGTGGATTCGGTTTTTTCAAGCTCGGCAAGCTTTGCGTCCAGGCCGGCTTCCACCTGCGCGGAGATCATGTCCGCGTTGTCGTTGACCCTGCCCCTGAGCGGTGGAACATCGAGAGCCAATGCCGTGTAGAGGGGCAGGGACTGCAACAGTAACGCACCGAGTATGAAAAGCCCTTTCAACCGTTTATACATGCCTGTTGAGCGCTTCAGAACTTCACCTCCGGAACGGCCCTGGCCGCTGCATCGGCCTTGAAATACTCCTTGGCCTTGAGCTTGAGTACCAGACTGTTGGTCATCGAGTTGGGAAACTGCCTGATCGAGAAATTAAAGGTTTCGACCGCAGCATTATAACGCTGACGGGCTACCGTAATACGGTTTTCGGTACCTTCAAGCTGATTCTGCAGATCTCTGAAATTCTGGTTCGCCTTGAGTTCGGGATACCGCTCAACAGCAACCAGAAGTCGGGACAGACTTGACGAAAGCTGGCCCTGTGCGCTCTGGAACTTGTTCATGGCCTCAGGATCGCTGAGCATCTCCGGCGTAAGCTGCACCGATGTGGCTTTTGCCCGTGCTTCGATAACCGCGGTCAGTGTCCCTTTTTCGAAATCAGCTGCGCCCTTTACGGTGGCGACCAGGTTAGGGACAAGATCGGCCCTTCGCTGAAGCTGCGACTCGAGGTCTCCCCATGCCCTGTTTACGGCCTCGTCATTCTGCTGAATGGAGTTATAACCGCACCCGGAAAGCGTACCGATAAACAGGAAAAAAGCGACCAATCGTAAAGCAATAGGTTTCATGATGTTCATGTTCAGATTTTTGGACATTTTTCGATACTGGCAATTCTTCATAAATATAATGGTTACCTGTCGATCATCATAAAACGGGGTCAACTTATCAAACGCTCGACCGTAAAAATACCCTGAACCTTTTTCAGTTTCTCCATGAGTGTTGCAAGCTTCTCGATGTTGCGGACATAGACCATCAGCGTACCGACAAACATGCCGTCTCTGGCATGAAGCGAGATGCTGCGAATATTGGTATCAAACTTCGAAATCACGGCGGTGATCTGGTTCGTGATGCCGATCCGGTCCTCGCCCACAATTTTTATACCGGCAAGAAAATCTGTTTCTACCTTTCTGTTCCAGGCAACAGAAACAATCCTTTCGCTTTTCAGCAGATTTTCATTACTGACGTTCAGGCAGTTTTTTCGATGTATTTTCACCAGACCCTCGGCCGTAACGAAGCCGATAACGTCGTCTCCGGGAACCGGCTGACAGCATTTCGCATACGCATAGGCGATATTGGTCATGCCGGCGATAACCACGTCATCCTTTTTCGATACCGGGGCTTCCTGGTCCTGACGCGCCTGCTGCAGATAAGCCTCAACCTGCTTTGCCTCACTTGAGGAAGCTTTTGCCCCGGCTTCCGAGGGCTCCTTGCGGGCATTGCTGACCCGCTCGAAAATCTCCTCGCCGCTGATCTGCTGACTGGCCAGCGCGCTGAAAAAATCGGCAGGAGTTCTGATGCCGTATTTTTTAGCCTGACGAATAATATCGTTATCGGAAAAGAGCTTTTTCCCTCCGGAAAGCAGTTTTTCCCACATGCTGCGGCCTTTTTCAATCTGAAGGCGACGCTCTTCATTGATGGCCGAGCGGATTTTGAGACGAGCGCGATGGGTGACGACAAACTTGAGCCAGTCGGATTTCGGCTTCTGGTTCTTCGACGTGATAATTTCCACCCGATCTCCGGACTTGAGCTGAGCGTTCAGACGCACAATCTTGCCGTTGACTTTTGCACCGATACAGCCGTTGCCTATTTCAGAGTGAATGGCATAGGCAAAATCGATTGGAGTGGCACTTGCCGGCATTGTTTTCATATCCCCTTTCGGAGTGAAAACATAAATCTCGTCGTGGTAGAGATTGAGCTTGAACCCTTCCATAAAGGAGGCCGCCGAATCGGCATCCTTTATGAGTTCCCTGGCCCAGCGCAGAAAAGAGTCAATCGAAGCGTCATCTTTCGATATTTTCTCCTTGTACCTCCAGTGCGCGGCAACGCCAAGTTCGGCGAACTCATGCATGCGCGTCGTTCTGATCTGCAGCTCGACCACATACCCTTTGGGGCCTATGATAGCAGAGTGGAGCGACTGATACCCGTTGTGCTTGGGAATGGATATGTAGTCTTTGAAGTGCTGAGGAATAGGTGGATATTTCTGTGTAATGAAACCGTAAACCGCAAAACACTCGGCAACCCGTTCGGTATCAACAATAACACGGATACCATAGAGATCGTGAATATCCTCGAAGGTCTTGTTCTTGTTTCGCATCTTGTTATAGATCGAGAACAGGTGCTTGGCCCGTCCCTCGACTTCTATACGAAATCCCTGTTTTTCAAGATCGTCCTTGATAGGGGAAATCATCTTGTTCAGATAATTGATGCGCTCCGCACGGCTCAATTTTATCTTCTGCTGAAGAAATTCGTACATCTCCGGATCGATGTATTTCAGGGCAAGGTTCTCGAATTCAACCTTCATCTTGCCGAGACCGAAGCGATGAGCCAGAGGCGCATAAATGTCCCTCGTTTCAAGGGCTATCTTCAGACGGCGATGCTCCGGCAGAGATTCAAGAGTTCTCATATTGTGCAACCGGTCGCAGAACTTGATGAGAATAACCCTTATATCCTTGACCATGGAGAGCAGCATCTTGCGGAACCCCTCAGCCTGGGTAATTTCCCGGTTGATCATGATTCCGGAGATCTTGGTCAGCCCCTCTACGATATCGGCGACTTCGACACCGAGTTCCGCTACAAGATCTTCATAGGTGTATCCGCTGTCTTCGATCACATCGTGCAACAGCGCAGCAGCAACGGATACGTCATCGAGCGGTAACTCTTCGAGCAGAATGGTGGCAACTTCAACCGGATGATAGAAATACGGTTCCCCTGAAGCCCGCTTCTCGCCATCATGAGCCCTGTAGCACATAAAAAACGCCCGCTGAATCAGTGATTCATCGCTGTGTTTAAGATTGCTGCGGCAAAGACGCAGAATTTCGTGCAGTTTTTCGTAATGCTTTTTATCGATTTGTGCCAGCATATACCCCTGTACTCCCTGAAAACAGTGTTGCCTGTAACCGTATTCCCCTGTATTATTCTTATATGATTTTATTTCCCCATAACAAAGCACGAGAGGGAAAAACAGCTATGTTCCTTTCCCCGATTCGTTTGCCCGATGTTCGAACTTCGAAATCTCATCACGCAGATAGGCTGCCTTTTCATACTCCATTTTTAAGGCGGCCTCCTGCATTTCAAGTCGGAGACTTTCTGCCATGGAGTAACATTCTTCTGCGGTCAACGTATCGATAAGGGTACTGAGCAGACGCTCCGGCTTCGGCTCGAGTCCGAACCGTTTCCTGCGATACCGCTCCTCCGCATCGGCAACGCCTGTGGTATTGAGTACCTGCTCCACGGATTTTACGATGGACTGCGGCACAATGCCATGCTCCTCATTATAGGCCTGCTGAATCTTGCGGCGTCTGCCGGTTTCATCAAGAACCTCACGGATGGAACGGGTCAGGACGTCTGCATAAAGCACCACGAATCCTTCCGAGTTGCGTGCCGCTCTTCCTGCGATCTGCATGAGAGATCGGGTATTGCGAAGAAAACCCTCCTTGTCGGCGTCGAGAATCGCAACGAGCGATACTTCGGGCAGATCGAGCCCTTCGCGAAGCAGGTTTACGCCTACCAGTACATCAATTTCACCGGTACGAAGCTCCCTTAGAATCTGCATGCGTTCAAGGCTTTTGATCTCTGAATGCAGGTAACGGGAACGGATCCCGGTTTTACGAAAGTAATCGTCGAGATCTTCGGACATCCGCTTGGTCAGCGTCATGATCAGCGCCTTGAATCCTCTGGCGGTATGCTTGCGAATTTCACCAAGCAGATCATCGATCTGGCCTTTTACCGGACGCACTTCTACAGGTGGATCGAGCAGTCCGGTCGGACGTACAAGCTGTTCGACAATCACCCCGCCGGAATACTCCAGTTCAAGATCGCCCGGTGTCGCACTTACACAGACAACCTGCGGCACGAGCCCGACATACTCATCAAAACGCAACGGACGGTTATCGAGCGCCGAAGGGAGACGGAAGCCATGTTCAACCAGAATGGTCTTGCGGGAACGATCGCCGCCGTACATGCCCCGGATCTGCGGCAGCGTGACATGCGATTCGTCAACGACAACGAGGTAATCTTCCGGAAAATAGTCAAGCAGACAGTGCGGACGGTCGCCAGGCTCTCTGCCGGCAAGATGACGGGAGTAGTTCTCGATTCCCGAACAGTAACCGAGTTCTTTCATCATTTCAAGATCGTAACGGGTACGCTCTTCAAGCCTCTTGGCCTCTATCAGACGGTTTTCGCCGCGAAGCTGGTTGAGCCTTCCTGCCAGCTCATTCTCTATGGCCAGCATGGCGTGCCGCATCTGCTCCTCTCCGGCGACAAACTGACGGGCAGGATAAATGAAGGCATAGTCGTCCTTGCCGAGCACCTCGCCACTCTGCAGATCAAACGTCTGGAGACTCTCGATCTCCGATCCGAAAAACTCCACGCGCACGGCAAGCTCCTCGTGAGCCGGAACAAGATCGATAATATCTCCCCGAACTCTGAACTTGCCGGGACCGGGCTTCATGTCATCCCGCACATAGTGCAGGGCGATAAGCTCCTGAAGAAACTGATCGCGGTCTTTTTCCATTCCGGGCCGCAATTCGATAATCTGGGCCTTCCACTCTTCAGGGGAACCGAGACCATAGATGCAGCTTACCGAACTGACAACGATGACATCACGGCGTCCGCTCAGCAGGGAACTCGTTGCCTTGAGCCGCAACCGCTCGATTTCATCGTTGATGCGCAGATCCTTGGCGATATATTTGTCGAGAGCAGGCAGATAGGCTTCCGGCTGGTAGAAATCGTAGTAACTGATAAAATATTCAACGGCATTATCAGGGAAAAATTGCCGGAGTTCTCCGTAAAGCTGGGCCGCAAGTGTTTTGTTATGGCTCATCACCAGCACAGGCTTGCCGACCTGCGCAATGAGGTTCGATATCGTGAACGTCTTTCCTGAACCCGTAACGCCCAACAGCGTCTGCCAGCGGTCGCCCCTTTGAACTCCTTCTACAAGCTGCTTGATTGCTCCCGGCTGATCGCCTTTCGGGCTGTAACTGCTGACAAGCCGATAACCGCTTCCTGTTATACCGTACATATACTGTTAATTCCCCTTGCCTTATTATGATAACTGATGTAAAAAGAACTATTAAAGAACCCTGTTCGTTCTGCATCGGTAAATCAGAATTACCGGACTCGAACGATACGAAGTTTTTTCCGGCAACCGGAGTTATTTTACGTAGTATCCGATAACGGTTGCAATTATCGCCCGGAAATCCGATTATTATATTTTTCGATGCTTATACCATATTCACCGCAAAGAAGAACCCTCGTTCCATCAGGAATAGCTTTCTTCCTTTTTTTGCATTTACTATCCTGCAGGCCCATGATGAATGACGTAAAAACGTACGCGTACACAACAGTTCCCGGAGACTCGCTCCATACACGAATCTATACACTTGGTAACGGTCTGACCGTTTTCATGAGTCCCTACCGCGACGAACCGCGGATATACACATCGATAGCCGTTCGCGCCGGGAGCAAGAACGATCCGGCGGAAACCACAGGTCTGGCTCACTACCTCGAACATATGCTGTTCAAGGGCACAGACTCCATCGGTTCTCTGAATTACGAAAAAGAACATGCCGAACTTGAAAAAATCATCAACCTGTACGAAGAGTACCGGGCAACGGCAGATCCTGACAAACGTGCAGCAATATACCGGGATATCGACAGCGTTTCTAATGAAGCCGCCCGGTACACCGTTCCCAACGAGTACGACAAGCTGCTGAACTCGATCGGAGCACAGGGCACCAATGCCTATACATGGGTGGAACAGACCGTTTATATCAATGACATTCCATCGAACAAGCTCGACCAGTGGCTTACCATAGAGGCGGAACGTTTCCGCAATCCTGTTATGCGTCTCTTCCATACCGAACTTGAAACCGTCTATGAAGAGAAAAACATGACGATGGACAGCGACAGCCGTAAAATCTGGGAGAATCTCTTCTCAGGACTTTTCAGCAGGCACACCTATGGCACCCAGACAACCATAGGAAAAGCCGAACACCTGAAAAATCCATCGATCAGGAATGTCATCAACTACTACCGCTCCTACTATGTGCCTAATAATATGGCGCTCTGTATTGCCGGCGATTTCGATCCTGATGAAACCATCAGGATGATCGATGAGAAATTTTCCGTTCTCGCAGCCAAAGAGATACCTCCCTTTACTCCGGCGGTTGAAGATCAGCTGCAGAAACCGGTCATTAAAAAGGTAAAGGGCCCTGAAGCCGAGGAACTGGTGATTGGATACCGTTTCAACGGCGTCAACACCAGAGATGCCGACTACCTCACCATGATTGACAAGGTGCTTTACAATCAGACGGCTGGCCTGATCGACCTGAACCTCAACCAGCAGCAGAAAACCCTCGATGCGGGCTCGATGCTTGTGCTGATGAAAGACTACTCCACACACCTGTTGAGCGCAAAACCACGTGAAGGCCAGAGTCTCGACGAGGTAAAGGATCTCCTTCTCGAACAGCTCGAACAGCTCAAGAAAGGCAACTTCCCCGACTGGCTGCTCGAAGCTGCGGTGAACGACCTGAAAATCGAACAGCTGAAGCTGTACGAAAGCAACAAGGGACGGGTTGAAGCCTATGTCGACTCGTTTATCTGGGGAATGGAATGGAGCGACTATAACAGTCAGATCGAACGGTTGAGCGCCATCAAGAAAGATGAGTTGACGGCTTTTGCAAAAGCACATTATGGAACGAACTACGTCGCAGTTTACAAAGAACACGGCAGCGAAAAAAGCAGTCCGAAAATACAGAAACCGCCTATCACGCCGATCAAGGTAAACCGGGATACATCCTCTCAGTTTGCAGGAAATATTCTGGCGCGGAAATCGGAAAATATCGAGCCGACATTCCTCGATTATCGGAAAGATATCGGCTTTTATGATGTAAAACCGGGCATAAGGCTTCACTACCTCCAGAACAAGGAAAACGATTTGTTCTCGGTTTATTATGTTTTTGACATCGGAAAAAACCACAGCAGAAAAATCGATCTCGCTCTCGATTATCTCTCCTATCTGGGAACTTCGGCATTGACACCTGCGGAGTTCAGCCAGGAGCTATATAAAAACGGAGCGAGCTTCTCGGCATTCACCTCGGACGATTATGTCTATCTGAAACTTTCCGGTCTGCGGAAAAATTTTCCGGCGGCATTGCGGCTGCTTGAACAACTGCTTACCTATACACGTCCCGATCAAGCCGCTCTTGAAAAACTCAAGGCGGGCACCATGAAAGAAAGGGCCGACGATAAGCTTTCGAAGAGAAAAATTCTCTTCGAGGCTATGGCCAGCTACGGTAAATATGGTCCTTCCTCGCCGTTCACCAACGTACTTTCCAATACGGAACTTGAAACGATCTCTTCGGAAGAACTGCTTGACGAAATAAAAAACCTCATGCAGTACCGCCACCGGGTTCTGTATTACGGCCCGGAACACGCGGAAAACCTGCTTACCGAACTCCGTGCAGTCCGCAGATACCCCGAGACCTTCCGTGAGGTACCGTCCGTCGAATTCTATCCTGAACTCGAACAGCAGAACAATCTGGTTTATGTTGTCGATTACGACATGACACAGGCAGAGGTCATTCTGCTGACCAGAGATGAACGCTACAAATCGGAGATGGTACCGCTCGTAACCCTTTTCAACGAGTATTACGGCGGCGGAATGTCCTCGGTTGTGTTTCAGGAGTTGCGCGAAGCCAAAGCGCTTGCATACTCTGTCATGTCAATCTATCGGATGCCGAAATTCAGTAACCGCCACAGCTATCTTTTCAGTTATATAGGCACCCAGGCCGACAAGCTGCCGGAAGCTCTCGATGGAATCAGCAGCCTGATGCATGAACTGCCTGAGTCTCCGGAACTTTTCGCTTCGGCAAAAGAGGGTATTATGCAGAAAATTTCCACTGAACGGCTCACGAGAAGCGAAGTACTCTTCAATTACGAGGACGCGCAACGTCTCGAACTCGACGATGATATCAGAAAAAATATCTATCGCGACGTTCCGTCCATGACGCTGCAGGACGTGAAACTCTTCCACCAGCAGCATTTCGGCAACAGGAACCATGTTATGCTGGTGCTTGGCGATACATCCCGGCTCGATATGGACACCCTTCGACAATACGGTACGGTAAAGGAGCTGAAGCTCGATGAGCTGTTCGGATACTGAACACTGCAAAAAAAACACTATCCGAAAAATGAACATCACAACAGCAGAGGCAAGCGCCCTGCGAAGAAGAGGAATGAAGCGATGAAACTGCTGTACCGGCACATTTTCAGGCAGTTTATCACCTCTTTCCTCTTTGCCTCGATAACCTTCGCGGCACTGTTTACCCTTATCACAATGGTTGAAAACCTCGATGAGTTTTTTGACCGTGGTATCGGCATATCGGATATCGCCTGGTACTATCTGCTTGCTCTGCCCTCGACATTCCAGATAACCGCACCGGTCGCAGCACTGCTTGCCTCGATTCTGACTGCCGGAAGGCTGTCGGCATCGAGTGAGCTTGCCGCAATCAGATCGGCCGGTGTGGGCATGAGCCAGTTGATGCGGCCCTATGTTCTGGGCGGACTGCTTATTTCGGGAGTAAACCTTCTTAATGCATCATTTCTGGAACCTGCCGCCGCAAAAGAAAAAATCTCTTTTGAAAAACAGGTTCTCAATCAAACCCGTTCCGCTCTGCACGAAGGGACCAACATCCACGTCATCGAACCGGACAACCGTATCGTCACGATAGAATCCTTTGATGCGAAGCGCCTGCTGGCATCACAGGTAACCATCGAGCAGTTCAACGGCTCCCGCCTCATTTCAAGAAAGGACGCTTCCCGAATGGTGTTCGATCCGGCAATCGACAGATGGATCATGCAAAAAGCCGCCATGCGTTCATTCGGCTCTGATCCTGGAGAGATCTCTTTCAGCACAGGCAACGACACCCTCAATCTGCTGCTCTCCATACAATCGCTGCAGGAGCTGAGTCTGCAGCCTGAGGAGATGAACCTGATTCAGCACTACAGATACGTAAAAGAGAAAATGCAGGCGGGATTCCCCGGACTTGACCGGGCCAGGGTAAAGCTGCATGCAAAAACAGCTCTGCCGTTAGCCTCCCTGGTTATCATTTTTATCGGCGTTCCCCTCTCCACCGTAAAAAAACGGAGCGGACTTGCAGCCGAAATTGCCATTGCGCTCTTTATCGGTTTTCTTTTTCTCGGTATGCAGAAAACGGTCGCATCACTCGGTTACAACGGCATTATCGAACCATGGATAGCTGCATGGCTCCCGATATTTCTTTTTCTTGGAGCAGGAGCCCTGCTCTATAAGAAAGCGGCCTCATGAGCGTAAGCGACAGGCGCAATCCGGTCGTTATCCTGATGACAGATTTCGGACTGCGTGACACCTATGTCGGACAGATGAAAAGCGTGATCTCTTCCATTTGTCCGGACGCACGCGTCATAGACCTCACTCATGCTGTCGATCCCCAGAATATCGCACAGGGAGCTTTTTTCCTTGACCGATCGATGCCGTTTTTTCCGGATCGAGCTGTCGTTGTCTGCGTTGTCGATCCGGGAGTAGGAACATCGAGAAAACCCATAGCGGTAAAAACTGCCCGCCAGACCTTTCTTGCTCCGGACAACGGCCTTCTGACCCCTGTGCTCGGCTCGCAAACCGTTACGCATTGCATCAGCATCTCCAATCCGGAGATCATGCTTCCCGCACAGAGTGCAACCTTTCACGGACGGGATATTTTTTCGCCCGCTGCAGCGCATCTGTGCGCAGGCTTTCCGTTCAACCGACTCGGCGATCCTGTAGATCCGGCATCGTGCATCACGCTTCCTGCAGAAACGAACCGAATCGAAAACGGAAGCAGCATTGAAGGTAGGGTACTTTTCTGCGACCATTTCGGCAATCTTGTAACCTCTCTGGAGAGTTCCCTTATCGATACAGCGCATAGATGGGAAATCAGCGCCGAAGGCATTGACAGCCTGCCGATCGTGAAAACATATGAAGATGTCGATGAAGGAGAACTGCTCGCTTACAGAGGAAGTTTCGATATGATCGAAATCGCAGTCCGCAACGGCAGCGCTGCCGGGAGAACCGGCCTGAAGCATGGTGCGGCCGTACGTCTTATCCGAAAAAAACCTGTTACGACCGCAATCCCGTCATGAAGGAAAAAAGGGAAGAAAGCCTTCGGCGATATTTCAGCTGCCGATATACTCTTTGAGAACCTTGCTGTAAGCTGACTGGCGAAGCCTTCTGATGGCTTTTTCCTTGATCTGCCGAACGCGCTCGCGTGTAAGCTTGAACTTTTCGCCGATCTCTTCAAGAGTCAGCGGATTGTCCATCCCTATACCGAAATATGAGCGGATGACATCGGCTTCACGCGGAGCAAGCACCGAAAGCGAACGCTCAACCTCAAGGGTCAGCGAGTCCTTGTTCAAACCGTGATCCGGCAGATGACCATCATTCTGCAGCACATCGAGTAACCGGTTATCGTCACCCTGAGCGAATGGCGCATCAACCGATACGTGGCGTCCGGCGATTTTCAGGGTGTCGGCAACATCCTGTGAGTCCATATCGAGAAGGTTCGCCAGTTCACGAGTGTTCGGATCCCGCTCGAACTCCTGCTCAAGCTGACTGTACGCCTTGCTGATCTTGTTGAGTGTTCCAACCCGGTTCAGTGGAAGTCGAACGATTCGGGACTGCTCCGCAAGCGCCTGAAGAATGGACTGGCGAATCCACCAGACCGCATAAGAGATGAACTTGAAGCCTCTTGTTTCGTCGAATCGCTTGGCCGCCTTTATAAGGCCGAGATTGCCCTCGTTGATCAGATCGCCAAGGGTCAGACCCTGGTTCTGGTACTGTTTGGCCACGGAAACAACAAATCGCAGGTTTCCTTTTATGAGCTTGTCCAGCGCCCGTTTTGCCCGTTTATACTCGACGGTGTCAACGGGCATATCGTAGCCCTCTTTGATAGCCATGGTCAGCTTGACCTCATCATCAGCGGTCAGAAGATCGTATTTTCCGATTTCCTGAAGATAACGGTCAAGCGAAAGGCTCTCCCTGTTGGTGATCTGCTTGCTTATTTTCAACTGCCTCATTGTCTTAATGCACTCCTTACGAACTCATCGGTGAAATCATTTGTCCGTCCACAGCAAAGGCACAGACAAAACGATAAAATATCATTTCAGCTTAAATAGCAAAAAACGTTTTTTTCAGACCCCGCTCAG
Organism: Pelodictyon luteolum; assembly: GCA_020721225.1. Classification (GTDB taxonomy): domain Bacteria; phylum Bacteroidota; class Chlorobiia; order Chlorobiales; family Chlorobiaceae; genus Chlorobium; species Chlorobium luteolum_C. The sequence continues at coordinate 11,807 of DYNE01000022.1, forward strand.
GAGCACTCCTTCCAATCTTCATCGCTATCCGGCAAGAACATCGAGGTTGTTTCTGAGTTTTTCAAGATTGCGTTCCGCTTCGGAAAGTTTATCTTTTTCCCTGTCAACGACATCCTGAGGCGCATTGGCCGTAAACGCGCTGTTTTCAAGTTTCCTTTTCAGAGAAGCCGCATAGGAGGCAATATTGGAAATCTCTTTCTGAAGCCGGGCGCTCTCTTTTTCGAAGGAAATCAAACCTTCGAGCTGGACAAAAAGTTCATTCCCCTCAACAACCGAAGCAGCTGCGTGCCGCGGTCTTTCAGCGGAAGCGGTAATCTGAACGTCGCATTTCGTCATGGCCGCAATAATATTGCTGTCAGCCATAAGCAGATCTGCAGCCGCCTCACCGGCAGCTCTGATGATCAACGGCGCCGTACTGGTGGACGGAACTGCAAAAAGCGAACGCAGACTTCTGACCTCGGAAATGATCGCACGCGGATGCGATAACAGCGAAATATCCATACCCAGCCATTCGTTTTCCGCTTCAGGCATCGAAGAGAGTGCGACGGACCGACCGTGCGGACGCTTCATGATGTAATGCCATATCTCATCGGTAATGAAGGGCATAACCGGATGCAGTACCTTGAGCGTACCTTCAAGAACATGTACGGAAAGCAGAACGGCTTTTCTGGCCGCATCGGCATCGGAAATACCCGAAAGATAGATTTTAAGGGCTTCCAGATACCAGTCGCAGAAATCTCCCCAGAAAAATTCATAAACATTCCTGACGATGTCGTTGACCCTGAACTGTCCGAATGCCGTATGATAACGATCAAGCATGGAGTGGTACCTGGCCGTCAGCACATGCTCTTCAGCAAAGGCAAAGATCGTCCGATCAGGAGAAAACCCGCTGTAGGCCGATTCAAACTCCTCGAGCGAATCAAACCATTTTTCCCGCTGCATGAACACCAGTCTTGAAGCGTTCCAGAGTTTGGTGGCAAAATTCCGACCAAGCTCGCACTTCTCCTCTCCAAAGAGCACATCCTGGCCGAGCGGAGCTATATAGATAATCGTAAATCGCAATGCGTCGGTACCATAGGTATCGATCACCTTGAGCGGATCCGGCGAGTTTCCGAGTGATTTGGAAAGTTTCCGGCCTTTCATGTCCCTGATGATGCTGGTAAAGTATACGTCGCGGAAGGGAACGTCGCCCTTGAAATACAGCCCGGCCATAATCATGCGGGCCACCCAGAAGAAAATAATGTCCGGACCGGTTACAAGGGTATCGGTCGGATAAAAGGCCCTCAGATCGTCGTTATCGCTGTGAGGCCCTCTCCAGCCGAGTGTGGTAAGCGGCCAGAGCCACGATGAAAACCAGGTATCGAGCACATCGTCGTCCTGAACCAGCTTATCAGTTCCCGCGAGATGACATGCCTCCTCATATGACGAAGCGACCCATACCCTGCCGTCCGAATCATACCAGGCCGGTATGCGGTGCCCCCACCATAGCTGACGGGAAATGCACCAGTCCTGGATATTCTCCATCCAGTGACGGTAGGTATTGATCCAGTGAGGCGGATGAAAGCGGATCTCTTTGTCGTTCACCACCTGCAGCGCACGCTCGGAGAGCGGTTTCATACGAACAAACCACTGCTCGGAAAGATAGGGCTCTACAACGACATCGGCACGTTCGGAGTAACCGACATTGTGCTCATACTCCTCGACACGTTCAAGGTCACCCCGCTCCTCAAGATCTGAAAGAATTTTCTCGCGGGCATCGAATCGATCCATGCCTGCATACCCGTACTCGTCGGTCATTCTTCCATCCTTGCCAACCACCGAAATAACCGGGAGATTATGACGACGGGCAACTTCATAGTCGTTCGGATCGTGAGCCGGAGTAATTTTCAGGGCTCCGGTACCGAATTCGATATCGACATAGTCGTCGGCAATAACCGGAATATGGCGTCCGGCAACCGGAACGACGGCAAGCTCTCCAACAAGATCACGGTAGCGAGGATCGGCAGGATTGACCGCTATGGCCACATCGGCAAGAATGGTTTCAGGACGAACTGTGGCTATGGTGATATACTCGCCGGGACGCTTTGCCAGCGCATAGCGTATGTAAACCAGTTTATCGCGCCGGGGCTTCATGATCACCTCCTCATCGGAAAGGGCTGTCTGTGAAACCGGGCACCAGTTGATAATACGGGTTCCACGATAGATCAGACCGTCGCGGTAAAGGGCGATAAATGCATTGATGACCGCTTCGGAAGCGCGATCGTCCATGGTGAAAAGGTTCCGCCTCCAGTCGCAGGAGATACCAAGCCTGCGGAGCTGGCGGAGAATAAGACCGCCATACTCCTCCCGCCACCGCCATACATGGTCAAGAAAGGCTTTTCGCCCGAGGTCATGGCGTGAAATCCCCTCTTTTCTGAGTTTCTTTTCAACAACGGTCTGGGTTGCTATGCCTGCATGATCGGTTCCGGGAAGCCAGAGGGCTTCCTTGCCGGTCATACGGCTGTAACGGATGAAAATATCCTGAAGGGTGTGATTGAGCACATGGCCGAGGGTAAGGCTGCCGGTTACGTTTGGGGGTGGCATCAGCACCGTATAAGGTGTTTTCCCTCCGTCAAGCACTCGGCCGCTCTCGGCATGAAAACTGCCGAGAGCCTCCCAGTGAGCGCTTCTCCAGCGGTCTTCGACCTCCTGATGGTGATAGGTTTTCTCAAGATTGAAAGGCGCTCTCTCTTCGCTCATGGTAAAAGTCGGTTACAACTGAATGGAATATTACAGGTCTGGCTCGGAATCAATCGACCTTTTCGGGTGCCGGACGTTTCTCGAAAACCTGATCTATAATGCCGTACTCAAGCGCTTCGGCTGCGTTCATCCAGCGATCGCGCTCGGAATCCTCCCTGATCTGCTGAACATCCCGTCCGGTATGTTTGGCAAGAAGCTCTTCCAGCAGTTTGCGTATCTTTTCTATTTCCCGGGCCTGGATAATGATGTCGGTTTCCTGCCCCTGAGCGCCGCCGGAAGGCTGGTGGATCATGATGCGCGAATGAGGCAGCGAGGCCCTCTTGCCTTTGGTGCCGCTTGCAAGCAGAAACGCGCCCATGCTTGCCGCCATACCTACGCAGACCGTAGCGATGTCGGGCCGGATGTACTGCATCGTATCGTAAATACCCAGACCGGCTGAAACGCTTCCGCCCGGAGAGTTGATGTAGATGAAGATATCGCGCTCCGGATCCTCGGATTCAAGAAAAATCAGCTGCGCCATAACAAGACCGGCAACATGCTCATCGATGCCGCTGCCGAGAAAAATGATGCGCTCACGGAGCAGGCGTGAAAAAATATCGAAAGCCCTCTCCCCCCTGCCCGAAGTCTCGATAACCATGGGTACGAGCGTATTCCGGATACCCTCTTCTATTGCGCCCGAATAGAGCTTGCGGGCGTGATGATCAAAGCCGAAGTTGATATTTGCCATAGCTGTTCAATCGTTTGAATTTGGTAAGACTGCCGGAAACGTGACCGGGAGTATCTCCCCCGCCGCCAGTAAGGTTTCCATAGCGTCAAAGAAACACGTAAAATACATAGAGCTAACAACAATTCAATCATTCCGGTTCCAATAAGTAAAAAAGAAGAGGATAAAGCAAACCGGATACTGACGGATAAAGCGCTCTCTTGCGTATATTTCGGCTTATCCATTCAACTCAAAGGCACTACCGGTGCCCTCAACCCAAAAACTTCTCTATGCAGGTTCGTCTCATTGCGGTAACCACGCCTTGTTTCGAGGCGGAAAACCACCCGATTACCACCGCTGAAGGGCTTATGGCCTATTGCGCAAGGGTTTCAAGTCCCCATCAGGAAAATCTCGATTACAGAAAACTGCTCGCCTACTGCATTGCGAACAAACACTGGAGCATCTTCGAAATGGCGGATATGACTGTGGAAATTGTCACATCGAGAGCGATAGCACCGCAGATTCTGCGACACAGAAGCTTCCAGTTTCAGGAATTCTCCCAGCGGTATGCAAAAGCGCAGGCTGTAGAGAAATACCTGCCCCGCAGGCAGGACAGCAAAAACCGGCAGAACTCGCTTGACGATCTGGATGATCGTACTGTCGCATGGTTCGACGAAGCACAGAACGAGATTGCCCGCCTGTCGATGGACAGGTACAATGACGCAATCGAAAAAGGAATTGCGAAGGAGTGCGCAAGGGTACTGCTCCCGCTGGGAACCCGGACTAAACTGTACATGAAAGGATCGGTACGAAGCTGGATTCACTATCTTGAAGTGCGGACCGACAGCAGTACGCAAAAGGAACATCGCGATATTGCCGAAGAGATCAAGTCCATTTTCTGCAAACAATTTCCGGCAACGGCCGGCGCTCTCGGATGGCTGTAAATCCGCGGTTCAGACCTTGAGCATACCGGCAAGACGGACAATCTGGTTCTTCAGTTCCTTGCGGTGGACGATACAATCGACAAATCCCTGTTCATGCAGAAACTCGGCCCGCTGAAATCCTTCGGGCAGATCTCTTTTGATGGTATCACGAATAACTCTCGGACCGGCAAAACCGATGAGCGCTTTGGGTTCGCTCAGATTGACATCTCCGAGCATGGCAAAGGAAGCGGTAATACCCCCCATGGTCGGGTCGGTCATGAGCGAAAAAAACGGGAGTTTTTTCTCGCTGAGCAGGGTAAGACGGGCGGATGTCTTCGCCATCTGCATCAGACTGAACGCGCCTTCCATCATTCTTGCCCCTCCCGACTGGGAAATCACCAGAAGCGGCGCATTCAACTCGATAGCCTTGTCGATGGCACGGCATATTTTCTCTCCAACCACCGAACCCATCGACCCGCCGATAAAACCGAAATCCATAGCCGATACAACCAGTGGATTGCCGCCGGCTTCACCCCATGCGTTCCGGCAGGCTTCGGTTTTACCGCTTTTTCCAATGGTGTCATGTACCCGGTCGGAATACTTCTTGGTATCGGTAAAACCAAGCGGATCACCGGCTCTCAAGGCATCGTCAAATTCCTGATAGGTATCGTTGTCAAAAAGAATGGAAAAATAGCGATACGGTGAAATCCTGAAATGATAACCGCAGTCAGAGCAGGTGTAAACATGGTCTTCAAGCTGTTTTTTATGTATCATTGCACCGCACTCCTCGCACTTCCACCACAATCCCTCCGGCACATCCCGTTTGTCAGTCGTACGAATTGAAGGCTTTACCCGTTTGAACCACACCATGTTTATAATTAGCACTAAAGGTTATACATTAAACTATAAGATATGAAGTCACTGGCAGAACTCAAAAACAGCCCGAAAAGAGTGCCAAGACCGGACACCATGAAAAGGAAAAAAAGATCATCACCCCGTTCCGTAATTCTCATGCCTGCAGCGGTGCTTCTGACATGCATCCTGCTGTTTCATGCCCGTACGCTTCCCCTCTACGCATCTGAGGCATCCATTGTTTTTCCGGACACCCTTTCGACACCTTTCAGGCGGTATAGCATCAAACCGTTCATGAGACCTGCACGAAAAACCGTTGGAGTCGCCCTCTCGGGAGGAGGCGCCAACGGCATTGCACAAATCGGAGTCCTCAAAGCATTCGAAGAGGAGTTGATTCCGATGGACTTCATCGCCGGCACAAGTATGGGTGCCATTATCGGCGGGCTGTACAGTTGCGGATACAGTCCGGCAGAGCTGGAGAAAATGGCCGAAACGTTACCATGGCAGTCGGTTCTGAGTATAAGGGAAGAGAACCCTCGCGCAAGGATTTTTCTTGAACAACAGAGAGTCCGCGACCGGTCAACTATCGCGATCCGTTTCGACAAGCTGAAACTGATCGTTCCCAAATCACTGAGTTCAGCCCAGGCACTTACCGGGACACTCGATCTTCTTGTACTGAACGCCCTCTATCACAGCTGGCAGGATTTCAACTGCCTGCCGGTGCAGTTCAGAGCCGTCTCCACTGATCTCATTTCCGGAAAACGGATTACTCTTACATCGGGGTCGCTTTCGGAAGCCATGAGAGCGAGCAGCACCATTCCTGTACTTTTCGAGCCGATTGAACGAGACGGGTACAGGCTGGTGGATGGCGGTCTTGTCGCAAACCTTCCCGTAGATGAACTCGATGTTGTCAACGCATCCTATAAAATAGCTGTCGATACGCACGGCAGCATGTACTCGAAAAGCGGCGACCTCGACCTTCCCTGGAAAGCTGCGGATCAGGCTATCACGATTCTTACCGGCCTGCAGTATCCTGCACAGCTTGAAAAAGCGGATCTGGTCATCACGCCCGATCTGCAATCCCACAGCGCTACTGATTTTTCAGACATCAAGGCGCTGGTAGAAGCAGGGTACAAAAAAGGCAAGGTTCTTGCAGGAACAATCTGGAGAAGCATCGAAAACCAGCCGGTCAAAGAAACCGATATCAGGAGTTACAATAAATCGTACCTGTTCAATACCGTAGAAAGGGGCAACCGTGAATATGCCGGTATTGTAACGGGCATCGTTCGCAATGGCACAGCACTGAACCGGACACTCAGGGAACTGCTTGAAACCGACCTGTTCACGTCCGTCTATGCTGTAATGGATAAATCGAAAAAAAACATCGTCTTTCACCTCACCCCGCTTCCCCGCATCGCCCGGATCACAATAACCGGTGGACCGCAAGGAGTGTTATCAGTCGAGGAGAGCGAAAACTGTTTCAAACCTGTTATCGGACAGCTCTACACCAATGCAACAGCCACCAGGGCGCTTGAAGATCTGGTGAGAATTTACAGAAAAAAGGGGTACAGTCTTGTCGAACCGCAAAACGTTTTTCTTGCGGGCGACAACCTGCAGATCACCATGTCATCGGGAATGGTTAACGGCATCGAGATCGTGCAGAACAGAAACTCTATCGGGCTGACCCCGATCATGCGAGAAATCAAGATCGATACAACAACTGCCGTCCTGGCGGCAAAAGCTGAAGAGTCTGCTGGAAACCTCTATGAAACCGATGTATTCAGCCGGGTTTCGCTCTCAGCAGAGAAATCGTCTTTTTTCGATGACGATTCGGGCAGAACATTGACCTTCTCGTTGGTTGAAAAACCATCTTCGGTGCTCCGACTTGGCCTGCGTTATGATGAAACCAGCAATGCCCAGTTTCTGCTCGACCTGAGAAATGAAAATATCGGAGGAACCACGAGCTCTTTCGGGGGATGGATCAAAGCCGGAAAAAACAACAGCGTGGCAAATCTTGAGCTTGCCATGCCTCGTATCGGATCGACACATTTCACACTCTTTTCCAGGTTGTTTTTCGATCAGCGAGAATTTGATACCAGAGATCTCCGCTTTTCAACAGATTTCGATGGATATGCCTCGGAGTATATCGACACTTACGGAATCCAGAAATACGGCATAACCAGCGCATTCGGCACAAGAATCAGAAAAAACGGGCGTTTTGCGGTCGATTTCACCCTGCAGAACGCACAATCATATCATGCGACCGACCTTGGGCCCGCCTCACTCAAAACCACCGATCTGAATCTTTTCTCTGTGGGAGCCTCTCTGACCATCGACTCTCGCAACAGCGCGCAAATCCCCACATCGGGAAGTTATTCCCATCTCAGTTATTCGTTTACTCCTGAACTGCTTGATAATGATGCCACCTTCTGGCAGCTTTCCGGTTTCCATGAAGCAAATATTCCGCTGGGCAACCACACGACACTCCAGCTCTCGGGAGCTGCCGGTATCAGCGGTAGTTACCTGCCCCTTTCCGAACAGTTTTTTCTCGGAGGACCCGGAAACGCCTACAACCGGCGATTCATCGGCTTGAAACAAAATGACCTTATCGGCAGCAATATGGCCACGGCCGGCTTACAGATCAGTTACAATCCGCCTTTTGAAATCATTTTTCCAGCCTCGTTCCTGCTGCAATACAACGCCGGAAATGTCTGGGAAAAACGAAGCGACATGTCACTCTCAAGACTTATTCACGGTATCGGAACAGGAATTGTCTGGAATACTCCGGCAGGACCGGCAAAACTTACCGTATCGAAAGGCTTTGCATTTCTCCGGGAAAAAGGAGACCACGAGTCATCCTCATTGCGATTTTCAGATACCCTCTGGTATTTCAGCCTCGGACATGATTTTTAACGGAACTTTCTTAATTTAAAGCACTTCCGGTCAGAACCGGTTCCCCGAACAAACTATGTAAATGTTGTGAATGAGCTGAATAAACCGCATATACTTGTCTGTAACGACGACGGCATCGAAGGAGAGGGCATTCATGTTCTGGCTGCTTCCATGAAAAAAATAGGCCGGGTCACGGTTGTCGCCCCGGCAGAGCCACACAGCGGAATGAGTCATGCCATGACTCTTGGAGTGCCGCTACGAATTAAAGAATATCAGAGAAATAATCGTTTTTTCGGTTATACAGTCTCCGGAACTCCTGTGGACTGCATCAAGGTTGCTCTCAGCCATATTCTTGATGATAAACCGGATCTCCTTGTTTCCGGCATCAACTACGGAAGCAATACCGCAACAAATACGCTCTATTCCGGAACCGTGGCCGCAGCTCTTGAAGGTGCCATACAAGGCATAACTTCGCTTGCTTTTTCGTTGACCACCTATGAGCATGCCGATTTTACCTATGCCGGAAAGTTTGCCCGCAAACTCGCAAAAAAAGTACTCCAGCAGGGCCTCCCGGCCGACACGATTCTGTCGGTAAACATTCCCAACGTTCCGGAATCGGAAATCGCAGGCGTTCTCTCCACCAGCCAGGGACGTTCCCGCTGGGAAGAAAACGCGATCGAACGAAACGATATGTACGGAAATCCCTACTACTGGCTTAACGGGACGCTCAAGCTGCTCGACGACTCTCTGCTGCAGGATGAATATGCCGTACGCAGTAACTATGTTACCGTAACGCCGCTCTCCTGCGATCTGACAAATCAAACCTTTCTGGATTCACTGAATCAATGGAACCTGCAAAAATAAACGGGTGAATACATTCCTGCTCGACTACCATGCAATCCTGACCCCGAAAAAAGGATTCCCGGCGCTCTTCAAAGACTATACATCGGAAGGGGAAGAGCGTAATCGCCTGATTTCCGGATGTTTTCACCTTGACTACCTCAATGAGAGTGATTACTATCGTCAACTCAGGCAGCTTGAATCGCGTTCGTTCGACCGCGAACTGCTTGCAACGATCCTTCGCCGTCAAAATACAAGATATGGCTGCACGGAACTGCACCTTCAGGAAATCGAAAAGCTTCGCTCTCCCCGTTGCATGACGATCGTAACCGGTCAGCAGCCGGGCCTTTTCACCGGCCCACTCTACACCATTTATAAAGCCCTGACAGCCATCGTTTTTGCAGAACGTCAGAAAACGCTCTTTCCTGAATACGACTTTGTTCCTCTCTTCTGGCTTGAAGGAGAGGATCATGATTATGAAGAATCAGCCCACACTGCGATTTTTTCTTCGGGCGGAATCATGCATTTCCGGCCCGAGCCGTTCAGACGCATGCCTGATCAAATGGTTGCCGCGACCTGTTTTGGAGAGGACATACGAAAGATTGTCGCAGAATTTCTCGATCAATTGCAGGAAACCGAAAATAAACCCCTCATCGCATCGATGCTCGGCGATTGCTGTTTTCCGGGCAACACGCTTGAAATGAGTTTCGCCCAGCTGATGATGCATCTTTTCAAAAATCAGCCGATAGTTCTTCTTTCCAGTCAGGATCCCGATTTCAAAAAGCTCTCCCGACCGGTATTCCTCCGGGAACTGTCAACATGTCCTGCCTCATCCTACAACATCATCGCACAAAGCTCGAAGCTCGAAAACCTGGGTTACAGCGCCCAGTCGAAGCCAAGGGCGGTCAACCTGTTCCATATCAATCATCACGGACAGCGGCAGAAAATCGAGTATCCAGAAGAAAACCTGTTCGTCATCACACCCGACAACATCCGCCTTTCCCGTCACCAGATACTCGAGCTCTGCCAGGACCATCCGGAACGGTTCAGTCCGAATGTCGCACTCAGACCGATCATTCAGGATACCCTGCTGCCTGCATTCGCGTGTATTGCCGGACCTGGAGAGATCAGCTACCTCGCCCAGTTCCGCAGGAATTACGAGCAATTCGGTCTGACCATGCCATTTGTCATTCCAAGAGGAAGTTTTACGCTTGTAGAACCGAAATTCAGCCGTTTCATGGACAAGATGCTTCGGGTTTCCGGAAAATCCGGGTTTTCAAGAAAACAGATCTACCATGCGTTTTTCAACGATCTGCAGGCACTGAAACGAAATGCTGAAAAGGTGGGGGAAAATCCCGAACTTGACACGCTCTTTCTCAGCACCAGAGAACGTATTGAAAAAGCCCTGAAGGAGCTGGGCCCGGTACTTGCAAAAATCGATCCTACCCTTGAACCGATGCTTGCGGCATCGACCCTGCAGGCAATGAAAACTGTTGACACAATCGAACAAAAAGCACGTAAAGCGGGGCGTCGTAAAAACGAAGAATTAGTCGAGCAGATCATGAAAACGGAAACAGCCTTTTTCCCTGAAGGGCTTCCCCAGGAACGGCTGATCAATGTATTTTATTACCTCAATAAATATGGCATGGAGCTTATCGATACCCTGAAAAATCTGCTTGCAGGCCACTCAACCGAAGCGCATCTCATCGTGGAACTGTAGAATGCCGAACCTCCGTCAATCAGGCTGATAACTATGTACGCTGTTCTGCGCCGAAGGCATGTAATTTACTCCGAACCAGCAGACCAGAAGCACCAGAAAAGAGAGGGCAAGATACCACTGCAGTTTATTGCGGCCGGTTCCGTTTGCCGAAAGATGCAGATAACCGAGATAGGCAAGCCATGAAATAAATGCCCAGGTCTCCTTGGGATCCCAGGTCCAGTAATGACCCCATGCCTCCTTTGCCCAGAGCGCACCGAACACCAGCCCGAACGTCAGCAAAACGAAGCCAAGAAGCGCAAGATAGTGCGATAACGAGTAGCCAAGCAGCTCCGTCTTTGAACGGAAGCCGGAATAGATGTTGTGCCAGGCAGCAGCTGAAGAGGCCGCGAGCAGCACGTATCCGACAAGATAGACAACCACATGAGGAATAAACCAGACACTCTGCAGGGCCGGCATGAGAGCCTTGTCGAACACATCGGGGTGGGCGAGGTTGATACCGAGAAAGAAAGCCGCCAGCACCATACAATAATATTTAAGCCAGCCGATCTTCCACCGGTATTCGACAAGAAAACCAACTATCGGAATAAGCGCGGCATACCATAATCTTGTCTCTCCAAGGGTTCTCAAGGGCGGACGCTCGAGAGTAATCCAGTAAGAAACGATAAACCATCCGATAAACGCTGTTCCTGCCAGCATAACGGCATACGAAGGGTACCGCACTGCGGGATAACGGCGAACGAGAATCTGCAACAGGGAACCTGTCGCCCAGCATGCAATTGCAGAAAACGCGAAAACCGGAAAATCCGTAAGCGTCATACTCTCTCTCCCCGTTTCATTCCTTTCCAGAAAAACATTGCGTTACCGGCCATAATCATGAAAAAACCACAGTAAACCGCAGGAAGCCATGGGTCGCTTACCGCTTCGATCAAACTCAATTGCGACCACCGGCCGGCTTTCTCGTCATAACCCATCTGATAGAGTTTCCACCCTTCATAGGTAACCGGCTTGTTGACTTCAAGCTCTGCGGTTCTCCTGCCGCTGCTGCCGCTGAGCACAACACCGGAACGGAAAACTTTTGGAGAGCCCGGAAACATCACGAGATAAAAACGGTCGAGCTGCACGACTCCCGGCTTGATAAAAGGGCTGCCGGTATTCAGCCATCTTTCGATACTTTTTCCCCCTGCGGTGATTCTTATTTTTGCATATGGAATACCTTTTTCCCCCTCTGCAGGGCGAGGAATACCGCTGCTGTCGGGAAGGGCGTGCGGCAGGTAATCCTGCACGGAAACGGCAAAGCCCGGCCAGACCGCCCTGTACCCCTTGCTCACCTCGGTACCTCCGGTTACCTCTCCCTGCATAACGCGGTCGTTGTCCGGATCATATAGCACTATCTGAGGGGCATACTCTTCAATGGAAAAATCATCGAGATAAACGGAAAAAGGAAGCTGCACCATGCGATTCTCCTGAGGGATATAAGCCCTGCTGTTCTCATGACCTTCATAAACAGGGATAATAACCCGTTGCAGATCCGAAGCGCCGGCAAGTCCGGATCCCAGTGCGATCCAGAATCCGCCGTGAAAGAGCATGAACTGAAGATTCGACAACCTGAACGGAATAATTTTCCAGACTACAGACAAACCGAGATTGCAGAGAAAGAAAAACACAACCAGAGAAAAAGGCCAACCGGAAAATATCCGGCTCAATCCGAGCCTTTCAGACAGCATGCTGCCGGACGAAATTCCCTGTGGAATAACGCCGCCAAGCAGGGAGAGAAACGCGATTGCAAAAATAAGTGAAAGCCCGAACGGTATGCCGCCCAGCCACAGAACGAAGTCATTAGTCCTGAATCCTGCTCCAAGCAGCACGATAAATGCCGCAAAAACAGCAAGAGACAGGGCATTGAAAGGCCAGGAAAGCATCCCGACTCCCTGCCCTTGTGCGATATACTGCAGGACAAACCCCGCGGCCACGATAAAAACCGTAACGAGCGACGATAAACGATAACTCCGAATATCCCCTGACCATCCATTCATGACTTTACTCATAACATCTTCTTTATGAACACTGATTCTCTTCCGCCGCAGAAGCGGTTTCCCCCTCCTTTTTCAGCAATTGACAGCATTTGCAGACAATAAAATGCAGTTCATCGACTGATGCGTCCTCACAGATTTTTCTCACCGCAGCCTTGATTTCCTGACGGTACATTCTTGTTCTCGGTAATTGCAGGCCACGCTTTTTATGGATATACTGGGAAACGGCAGCAGGTGTCACACCAAGTTTTTTGGCCGCCTGAGACTGCGTCATACCGGTTTTAACCAACTCGATAGCCAGATCGGCCCGAATCTGAGGAAGATAATACCAAACCGCTTTTTCACAGGGAAATATCACTATAGTTATCGGTTTAACGTTTAAAAAAAAGAAATTCCTTCAACATCTTCAATTCATGAATGAGCACTCTCTCAAAACAGCGGCAAGCTGGCTTATCCTGACCCTCATTTTCATGCAGTTCATTCCGCTTGATCGCATCAATCCTCCGGAAAACAACCCGCTGACAGCCCCTGCGGAAATCGTCGCCATTCTGAAAAAATCCTGTTACGATTGTCACTCCCATCAGACACGATGGCCTGCTCCGGCCTATATCGCACCGATATCATGGGCAGCAAATGCAAAGGTTGCAGCCGGACGCAGAGCCTTGAATTTTTCCCGATGGAGAGACAGCGACTCAGAAACAGCAGCACTCAGAATGCACGCAATCAGGAAAACGGTTCTTGACGGCACCACTCATGAACAATTGTACTACAGATGGAAACCGGCTTCACGGCTTACTGAAGAAGAGCGAATCGTATTACTGAAATGGGTTGATAATTACGGTAGAGAACAGCAAACCGGATTTAAAAATTCAGGGAATACCCTTCAGGATAAAAGCTTTTGATAATGGAGACCACTTTTTCCGGATCGTCTTCAAGATAAATAAAATCAAGATCGGATGCCTGAATATAGCCTCGCTCCCCAAGCATGGTTTTACTTACCCATTGGTAAAATCCGTTCCAATACTCCCTGCCCATAAGAATAACCGGAAACCTTGCACTTTTTCCAGTCTGTATCAGGGTGATCGCCTCAGAAAATTCATCGAGCGTACCAAAACCGCCGGGCAAAACCACAAACGCCTGGGAATATTTCAGAAACATGACCTTACGGACAAAAAAATACTGAAACGTCACCAGACGGCCGTTATCGATAAAACTGTTGGGCTGCTGTTGATTGGGAAGTCGGATATTGAACCCTATGGAAATCCCGCCGGCCTGCCGGGCCCCCTTGTTGGCCGCTTCCATAACTCCCGGTCCCCCTCCGGTGATAACGGCAAATCCTTCACGGGCAAGACCCGCACCAATCTCTTCGGCAAGCAGATACTCAACGCTCCCGGCATCGACCCTGGTGGAACCGAAAACCGTAACGGCAGGACCGGTATCGGACATGATCTCGAAACCGCTGACGAATTCAGCCATAATTTTAAAAACCCGCCACCCGTCAACCATGAAATCGTTTTCCTTTCCGGTTCCGGGAAAACCGATCAGCGGGTCACGATTCGTTTTTTCATGCCCATGCCCTGTCGGTAAGCGGCTGTTCATGACGGCAGTTCCAGAAAATTTACAATAATCTTTTTTCCCTCTTCGGTCATGATCGATTCAGGATGGAACTGAACGCCATAAAGCCGTAACGCGATGCAATCCATACCCATTATGGTTCCGTCTTCCGTCCAGGCCCTGACAACAAGCGTATCGGGAAGCGTCTCTCTCTCGACGATGAGAGAGTGATAGCGTGTTGCGATAAATGGATTGTCAACGCCATGGAAAATACCCGTATTATCATGGTATACCATCGAGGTTTTTCCATGCATGATCTGTTTCGCCCTGACAACTTTGCCTCCAAGTGCAGCACCGATCGACTGATGTCCCAGACAAACGCCAAGGAGAGGAATTCTGCCATCCAGAGCTTTAATAAGCGGTACCGATATGCCTGCATCATCGGGAGTACCTGGACCGGGAGAAATCACGATTTTATCGGGAGCACGCCGAAAGATCTCTTCAACGGTTATCTCGTCATTCCTGTAAACCTCTACGGACGCTCCGGACTCCCCTATATATTGAACAAGGTTATAGGTAAACGAATCATAATTATCTATAACGAGAACCATACGGAACAACAGTTAATAATTAAATAAAACACTTCCGGCCATGCTCTCTGGCAGCGACAAAACGAAACATGGTTTCATAGGCGCTGCTCATGGCAACCTGCCGACGTCCCATAACCTTTCGGGCCGTTTCCACCGCTTTTTCGATCAAATAGGTCTCAAACCCATCTGCCGCGCTCCCCCAGGTAAACGACGAAACCTCTTTGGGAGGGAACCCTCCGCCGAAAATATTTGCTCCGGTACCGACTATCGTCCCGGTATTGAACATCGAATTAATCGAACATTTCGCGTGATCCCCCATGAGAAGCCCCAGAAACTGCAATCCGGTCGAAACTTCACACCCGTCTATCACAAGCTTGACGTTACTGTAATTATTTTTAAGATCGGAAGTATTGGTCCCCGCTCCAAGATTGCACCATGAAGAAATATAGGAATGCCCGAGAAAACCATCATGCTGTTTATTGGCAAACGGTTCTATCAACGAGTCCTCAACCTCCCCTCCGACTTTTGAAGCAGTACCCACAAACACATTGCTGTACACTCTCGATCCGGCTTTTACGCGCGAGCAGGGAGAAAGAAAAACATTCTGCATCAGCACCGCCTGCGGTTCAACGACAGCACCCGGGCCGACAGCGATAAAACCATCCTCCGCATCGAGCACCGCTCCTGCCTTTACGATGGCTCCGGGAGCAATAAATATATTGGAACGATTGACAATAGCCGCTGATGGGTGGATATCGCCGTCAATACGACCAGGTTCAAGCTGTTCGGCATCCCGCTCCATTTCTTCGGTATGATAAGCCATAACATCCCAGACATTCCCGATAAGTCGAAAGCCGCTGACCTGCTGAACGGCGAGTCCTGCCGCCAGAAAACCCGAGTCCAGAAGATCCGGCAGTTTCCCATCCGGCAGATCCGATAACCTGCTGCGGTGCAGACGGGCAAAAAGCAGATCGTCACCCTGCATCAACGCATTTCCGGGATCCAGAGCCCCATGTACGATGATCTCCGTTACACTTTTATCGCAAAGCAGTCGGCCATTGACAAGAAAAAGTTCATCCTGTTCTATGCTGTTAACCATACTCTCCGGATACCGTTCACGGTAAAACGGCGCAAGATACGTTCTGAGGTGCCAGGTCAGCCTGACCCTTTCAGCAATCGAATCTTCAAGCTTCTGCGCCAGCGAGCGAAAACCGGTAAAGAGACCGTACGCGGGCTTGAAGTTCACCAGTGGTTTCAACCTGGAAACCTTTTCATCTTCAAAAACCAGATACTGCATAAATCACCTATCAGATTTTTCTTTTTTTCATCAGTCAGGAGAAAACCCTGAGAGCGCCGGGAACAACCGAAATCCTGATTTTTCCCTGGATATGCTCAAAAACCTCTCCGTCCATGTGCATCATTTCCGAATCCGGAATCGTAACTTCGACCGAGCTGGCCTTGCAGTAGATAACCCTGGAATCAAAAATCTGACTACCCCGGAGATACTTGATGACATAACCCAAAAACAATACATTCGGAATGGATTTCAGAATACATACATCAAGGAGCCCATCTGCAGGATCGGCTTCAGGCGCAATACGAAATTTCCCGCCTTCGACTTTTCCGTTCGAGACAGAAAAAGCAAAAACAGGCTCATGCATTTCATAAACAGAATCCGGAGAAGTGATTTTAATATGCATTTTTAACGGAGTATAACCAATGAGAACGCTGAAAAGGGCATGTATATAACCAAGCTCTCCTTTCGCCCAGATTGTCCGTCTGACCGTTCCTGCGATTCTTCCGGTAAAACCGATACCGAGAGAATTCACAAAATAACGGTGCTTGTCTCCGTTAAAAAGAACGCTTCCCAGATCAACCGTTCTGCTTTGTCCGGAAAAACAAGCCGGCATGTTCTTCACTGCACTCCCGCCATGCTGCAACGTCTTGATAAAATCGTTAGCGGATCCAATGGGAATGACTCCTATCGGCAAATCACTGCCAAACGATGCATTAACCACTTCATGAAGTGTTCCATCTCCACCGCAGGCAACCAGACAGTCGCTCTCCTGACAAGCCTCGCGCGCAATATCACCCGCATGCCCCGCATAGGCAGTACGTTTCACGACGGCGGCGTGCATGCCCGAAACCATATTCCTGAGCCAGGGCTCCCGCACTGCAGCGCGCCCTTTATCGGCAGCCGGGTTAAAAATAAAGGTATAACGCAACGTATCCATCACTTCACCTTCTGAAAAGCATTTTGGGTATAAACGGGTGACCCCTCATCACAAAAGGCTACCAGATTTCGAAGAATATGATCGGAAGCAAGAAAAAGATCATCCCGGACCTGTTCGAACTCCCTGTACGTCCCATAATAGGGATCCTGAATTTCTTCATCCGCGCGCCCCGGTACGAACGACATCACGAGTCGAACTCTCGGCTTTTCGCAAAACCCGGTCAACCTGCTTACATCCTCATAATTCTCGCAGTCCATCACAAAAATCCAGTCGTAATCAAACAGATCGAGTTCATCGATACCACGAGCACAAATCGACGATATATCAACGCCGACACGAGCCGTTGCAGCAGCAGATCGTGGATCCGGCGATGAACCCTGCTGATAAGAGCGGGTACCCGCTGACTCGACAGAAAATAAATGGCCAAAGCCATACCTTTCCACGTAACTGTAAAAAATACCCTCAGCCATGGGAGAACGGCAGATATTTTCATAACAGACAAATAAAATCCTGATAGCCACTGGTGTTTTATTTACATTTATCAGCACAATACTACTTATACCTGATAAAAAATGATTATTTTTATCTATCAAAAGTCATTTTAATACAAGAAACACACCAATTCACTGTTAGAATCCATAGAATAAACAGGTAAAAGCAGTGCATCCCTCACAAAGGATTTCTATTAATCCGGAAAACCGCCATGAAACGATGCCCGGCATCACATCTCCCAATAAGAGAAGAGCCTGAATGGAGGGCAATCCACAACGACGGTGGATATGAAACCATTTTCAGACTTATCGGCAGCGATATCATTCATTGTAAACATCGATCAGATAACGGAAACATCGTTCTATCGAACATCGATTCAAAAAAATTCCTCTCCATTCTCGAAAATCTGAACCTGCTTCACAGGCCGATTTATCTGCTCATCGATTTGGAAAACGTAACCGACATCGGATACCAATACAGAAACGATTTCCTGAATTTTGCCTTTAACTGGGGTAAAAACATAACGATGCTCGTTTTGTACAATGTACGCGACGAGATACGAAACCGTCTTGAATGTTTCAGCGCAATAGCTCCTGAAAAAATCCATATGACGTTTGCGAACAGCTATCGAGATGGACTTGATCTCATCCTGAAGCTACCCGAATACTCCTCTCTCGAAAAACCGGAACCCCTGGAAAAAAAAGAATCCGAACAGTTGAAAAACAGACTGCTCGCCTCCATCACGAGAATTTCGCTACTCGATCTGCTTGACCAACCCATTCAACCCTCGCCTGTCGAAAATGAGTATTATGCCTATTTTATGGCCGTGGAGGAGTTCCGCAAAGACATGATAAGCAAGCGAAAGGTCGATAGTGAACGAAAAAAAGAAATCCGGCAGGAATATGAACAGCACTATAAAGAGCAGCTTGCTGACCTGCAGCACAAAATCGATCTGCACAAAAAACAGGTACAAGATTACACAAACACACTGACGGCACTCAACAACGAAATTACTTTACGTAATGAAAAACTGATGCAGCTGAATGCTGTCGATGCAGAAAAAAAAACGATAGCCGAGCAGTTATGCAAGCAACTGCACTCCATTGACAAAAGCAACAATTTCGAAAAATTGTGCCCGGATATGTCTGATAAAAATCCGATCACCGAACACTACAATCTGAATCTGACCGCCAGCGATACCCGTTTCCTCGACCAACTGAAAAAAAAACACCCCTTTCTGACCAGCAACGATGTAAAAATCTGTCTGCTTGTCAGAAAAAACTACAGCACAAAAGTGATTGCCCGCCTCAATGCGACATCAACCAGAAGCATAGAAAGCATCCGGTACAGGTTGCATAAAAAACTCGGACTGCAAAAAAATCAATCAATTAAAGCGTATCTCTGCTGTTTTTAAAAAATACAAACGACAACAGTATTTTTTAAAAAAAAACGATAACAATCTTTGACTACTTTAAAATAATTCGCCATATTACTTTTTATATCACGTCAGAGAATCTATAAACCGTGAATAAGCAATGTTTAATGAGTAAAGAAGTCACACTGGAGTTGCCGGTTACCGAAAAAACACACTGGAAAAACGAACACAAACAGGCAGGATACACCAAACACATCAAGCTCATCGGTCAGGATATTATTCACAGCTCCGTAGAAGCCCATCATGATATTACGCTGGACAGTATGGATAGCGAGCTTTTCAAAACCGTTCTGAAAGAAACCGGCCTGATCGACCTCCCTGTTCACTGCGTCTGGGACTTTACTCATGTGGCTGAAGTTTCCTATACTTATAAAAAATCTATAACCGCATTACTTTATAATTGGAACCCTCAGTTCCGTTTGATTGTTTTTTACAATGTAAAGGATTCTGTGCGTATTGTAGTCGAAACTTTTGCGGCAGTAGTGCCGGAGAATATCGTTGTTTTGATTACCGACAATTATCGGCAAGCCATCGACGCCATTCTTGAATACAATAAAGGCATTGCTCCGGAACCCGAGCCACTGTCACATGCCGACGTAATGAAAAAAAATTTTCTTGCCTATCTGGCAAGAATGTCGTGGTTCGATATGTTCGAGGAACATATTGCCGTACCAGAGTTCAACGACAGTTATTACACGTTTTTTAAAGCAATTGAAGCCATGCAGGCTGACCTTCGTGAAAAAGAAAAAGAAAAAGCAATGGAACTTGAACAAATGAAACAGGACAATGAGCAGAAAATAACCGAAGCGGTTATCAAACTGAATGCTCAGATCGAGCTCAACAAAAAGCAGACGCGGGAATTTGAAAAGGAAGTGGCTGAACTGAAATCGCGAATTGCTAATCAGGATATGGAGCTGACCAGAGTTTCTACGGCAATTGCAGAAAAAACAACTGCACTGCGTAATCTGCTCGATCAGATCTATGCTCTCGATATAGATCAGGATGTCAAACGGCAGATGACCGACTCCTGCCTGAGCCTTATTGAAACGGAAACTATTGAAAAACGACTCAACATTGAACTGACCGAATCGGATTCCGTTTTTCTCTCAAAGCTGCAGAAAAAGCATCCCAATCTGAACCAGCGCGAGCTGCGTATCAGCCTGCTGGTTAAACTGAATTACGACACAAAAGAAATTGCCCGTTCGGTAGGGATTTCAACACGTGGCATGGAAAGCATCCGCTATAGAATGCATAAAAAGCTTGGTCTTGGAAAGCATCAGTCCATCAAGACCTATCTTTCCGATCTGGCCGTTATATTTTAGCGCGAACTCTCCTTCCGAAATCCCCTTCCGGAAGGAGGACCGCAACACAAAAAGAACCTGAGCTTCCGCTGAAA
Organism: Pelodictyon luteolum; assembly: GCA_020721225.1. Lineage (GTDB taxonomy): Bacteria > Bacteroidota > Chlorobiia > Chlorobiales > Chlorobiaceae > Chlorobium > Chlorobium luteolum_C. The sequence continues at coordinate 32,207 of DYNE01000022.1, forward strand.
CAGTAGCTCTTTAGCGCTCAGCAATATATCTTTTCGTAATTCGTTCTGAAATAATTCAGAATTATGATGCCTGTTTCTTGTTTTTCATGCTGATCTGCTTACACTCCGAGTCACTTACTACGGAATAAATTCTTGAGGAACGATTATCAACGCACCTGATTTACGGAAATTTATACGCTCTCTGTCGTGCAATAATGCTCGCAGCATCAATCAGCTCCCCCACCAGTTGCTTCTGAATCCTTATCTGATAGCCATCACAACTCCCTCTCCATGTTCTATCCGGTAAAAGCCACCCTGCAACTGGCAATCGGGTAGTCGCACCTCGGCACTCTCATGCTCCAGCCAGAAAGCATACAGCACCAGGCGCTTCCCTTATGGTGCTCGCCTCCCGGCTCGACCGCGCAACATTGACCAACCGCAGTTCAGTCTGCGAAGAGGTCGCCGCAGCGCGACTGCCTTCTGCGATGTTCTGCCGACCTGAACGTGCAGCCTGAATCATCTGGTCAAGCGTCCGCGATCCCGGATCGATGAACTTCTCGCAAAACCAGTACGTGGCATCGTAAATCAGAGTAGCCGTCTGAAAACTGGCAGCTTTACGATAGCGGCCGCTCGGTCTCAGCTTCTTCATGGTGTTCTATGAAAAATCATCCCTTTTCGCATACCAGGTTTAACGGTACAGCATCTCGCCGATCAGTTCGGCAAGCTCGTTTCTCTGAAGCGGATCTCCATAACCCTACCGTACACCTCTTCGCCGCCTGTCGCGCCAATTCTTCCTCCTCGTTGACTATTCCGGTGCAGGTGCTTTTGAACTTCGTTCTATGAGGGACAGACATGATTCGGTAGTTATTATCCATGTCTGGCATAGCAAAGAGAGCCAAATGTTAAGCCAGTTAACGCCATAGCTCAGCGGCGCGAGGTACGAGCGTCCGCTTGCAAGCCGTTGTTCGCATTCCATATTCTATTCACCACGAAGAGCACGAAGGGTTACAGAACGAAACGCCTGATGCCATCCTTGAGCTTCGTGACGTTGAAATTGATCAGCAGTCCAAGCGGATGTCCTTGTATTCGACAGGCTGCATGTGCTGAAGCCGGAAGCCGATATGTTCATCTTAAATCATCTACTCTTGAGTCTTTACAGCTCCATTGTACGTTCACACGCATGGCTCTTCTTCGCGTCCATATCTCAGGTGCTCTTCGTTGACACAGAGCGCTTCACTGAACCTCCTGGCCATAGCATCGGAATACGTGCGGCGACCGCATTCGTAATCGCTGACCATGCTCTGGCGAATCCCGAGCTTTTCGGCGAGTTGCGCTTGTGTCATACCCGCTTTGAGGCGAGCGCCTGCAAGGAGATTGCCCACGCGGTTCTTCTCCATCTCTTTCCAATACTCTGTGCTCTCGATGGCGACATACTCGTCCTCCGGATTTTCAGCGAGTACCGTAACCTCGTACTTCTTCCTGATCCATTCAACAAGTTCGCTCACATTTTCACCCTGGAGCGAAATTTCAATACGGGGCTTTTTCACGAGAGCCAACATAATACACCTCTATCTCTATTTCATTTTTCCGGCATGTCCAGCACGCCACATACCGGTAATTCAAGTGACAGTGATAACGCTCTTCTCCAAGAGGCGAAAAGTTGTGCCAGCTTTTCTGTATAGGGCCATCCACCTGAAGTTCAGCGACAAGGAGGAAGAAAAGCTGCTGAACGTCGGATGGCAACTTGCGCAAACCTCGCTCGACCTTTCTTTTGATTCGTACATTATAGCGCATCATGGTAATAATATAACCACCATATAAGCGTTGCGCAAGGTATATCAGCAAACTTGAGGACGTTCATGAATTCATTACATTCCGGGTAAACCACCCGCCCCCGCCCGATTTTGATTTCGAGGAACAAGAAAATCCACAAGACTCGCAAGCCCTATGGGTTTCATTGTTTACAGCCGATTCTCCGGAACCACACAAGCACCCGAAGCAGTGAAGCCGCTTTATTTCTCCTCTTTCCGCCTCCGGCAGTTCTACCCTGATGTGCAGATCCTTGAGCTGCTGGAGTGTGATTTCGGAGGGGGCGGATATCTTGACTGGACTAAGCGGTCAAGCCGGATTGGGAATAGCAATAAAACCAAATGAGACGTTCCACTCCTGACGTAGAAAGAATACTGTACTTTTCATACTTTGCATACCCTCAGTCACTTACGTCCATCATTGACGATTTGGGTGCTGCAGCTCGCCGGGCAACTCGGCAAGCTCGTTTCTCTGAAGCGGATCTCCATAACCGTTCCGCACACCTCTTCGCCGCCCGTCGCGCCAATTCTTCCTCCTCGTGGCAGCACTATTGACTTCAGGTTTTCATGAGGTTATCCCATACATCCCGAATATTTCTAACGGCAAAACACAATCTCCTACGCTATTGCACTGCGTCCCATCGACTCTGACATTCAGGTTTTGAACGATTATACCTTGTAAAGGTACAGGTTTCTCCTCAGATTTTGAACCGGCGCAGCATCTCGCCGGGCAGCTCGGCAGGCTCTTTTCTCCAAAGCGGATCTTCTTAACCGTACCGTACACCTCTTCGCCGCCCGCCGGGTCAAGTCAGCTCCTCGTGGCAGCACTATTGACTTCAGGTTTTCATGAGGTTATCCCATACATCCTGAATATTTCTAACGGCAAAACACAATCCTCTACGCTATTGCACTGCGTCCCCTTTACTTATTTATCTGCACCTCCCGAATATTTCATCAGAACGATTGGCTTATGTATTGCGATTCGTATATTCCGGTAAATTGCCGTACAAAACAAGAGCCATCATGAAAACGAACGTAAAAGAACAAGGTAAAACCGCCACTCCAAAATCATCCGATACCGGAACAAGGCAGTCAAAGAGCATGAGTGGGGCAGCAAAAACAAACAAGAGTGTCGGCACTCTCAAGTCTGCTGCACGGAAAGATGCAAAGCAAAGCAGTGAGAGCAAAGCCCGTCTTGAAGCGAGAATCTCCAGGGCAACCCATACCCGGATAAAACTTGCCGCAGATATTCAGGGGAGAACAGTAACCGATTTTGTCGTTCATGCAGCACTCAATGCTGCCACAAAGGCAATCGAAGAAAATTTTGTCGTTCAGTTGTCAATGGAGGGACAAGAGGCTTTTGCCGAAGCCCTGCTGAATCCACCGGAACCAAATGACGCTCTTCGACGTGCTTTCGAAAGGCATTCGGCACTTACAGGAAAGAACGACTGACCGGTCATCACTGCACATGAATGTCCCACGATTCTCGATCATCCCCTTCAACCGCGAACATCAGAAATCCGGATTCTGCTGCGGTTCAAGCCTGCTCGACCGATATTTTTCCGAACGTGTCGGCCAGGATGTTAGAAGGAATCTCACGAAGTGCTTTGTGGCGATCGATAACAGTCACGAACGAATTGCAGGTTTCTACACGCTTTCAGCAGCCCAGATCCCGTTGCTGCAACTGCCTGAAAAACTGGCCGACAAGATGCCCCATTATCATGCAGTACCGGCATCGAGACTGGGACGACTCGCCATCGATAAAAACTATCAGGGAGAGGGACTTGGATGCACGCTCATTGCAGACGCACTGATGCGCTCATCAAGTTCTTCAATGGCTGTCTATGCATTGCTGGTCGATGCAAAAGACGAGAGCGCAGCGACGTTTTACCTGCACCATGGATTCATTCCCTGTGTCGGTGCACCTCATACATTATTTCTGCCAATAGGCACACTCAGGAAACTCTGACAGCTCATCAGCAGCAACCGTCAACTACGGGCCGAACCGTTTCGCCACCGGCATCAGTCTCAAAGGTTGCATCTTGTTTTCGGTTATTTTTATACTCGATGATAAAATCAGCCGAACTGGGCCGTACACAACAATCTTCCGTCATGCTGCTGACAGGGCCTCGCCAAACCGAAAAACGACAAAGACGCAAAAGAGGTTGATCTGCTCATTCATCAGGACGGGACACTCTACCCCGTCGAAATAAAAAAATCGGCAAACCCGGAAAAAGATGCCATTCGCCATTTCGAGGTGCTTCAAACACTGAAACAACCGATCGGGCAGGGATGCATCATCTCGCTTGCCCCCATGTATCTCCCGATCACATCAACCATCGATAACGTACCTGCAGGAATGGTGTAAACCGGGATCAGGAATACAGGTCATGATTGCTATGTGAACCGTGCCAGCATGCAGTACCTGTTATTGGTATGGAACAGGAAAAGCGAGAGATGTGTGGCAAGGAACGGTGACAGCGTGCCCTTCGTCATTCTTCCGGAGATTTTCATGGATCAGTCGGATCCATCGGATCCGACTGATCTTTTACACCTTCACCACCCCACGGCACTCGGGATAGCCTGTACAGCCCCAGAACTGCTGCCCCTCGTTTTTGCCGGCCCTGGCCGTTCGCAACACCATGGGGCTGCCGCATTGCGGACACGAGGGAATGGCCCCGGCAGGCGTCGGATGCCGGGAGGTCCCGTTGCGCTTGCGTTCCCGCTCGGCGAGACGGGCTGCAGCAAGTTGCTCGCTGTACCCGCCCTCTTCAACGAAGGCTGCCTCAAGCGAAGCAATCTGCCGGTCGAGCAGGTAGTTTGCCTGATGGATCAGGCAGATGATAGCATTGGCCCGAACCTCGGCACTCTCATGCTCCAGCCAGAAAGCATACAGCGCCCAGCGCTCCTGATCGATCAGCTCAGTCAGATCCGACTGAGCCGACCGATCTCTCTTGAACCGTTGCGGAACTTCGCGAACAGCACTCGATTCAGCGCTCGACGATGCCCACTGCCTCAGATGCCGATGGCGCAGGTAGTCTTCATAGTCGAGCAGAAGCTCTTCGAGGCTCGATCGCGCAACATTGACCAACCGCAGTTCAGTCTGCGAAGAGGTCGCCGCAGCGCGACTGCCTTCTGCGATGTTCTGCCGACCTGAACGTGCAGCCTGAATCATCTGGTCAAGCGTCCGCGATCCCGGATCGATGAACTTCTCGCAAAACCAGTACGTGGCATCGTAAATCAGAGTAGCCGTCTGAAAACTGGCAGCTTTACGATAGCGGCCGCTCGGTCTCAGCTTCTTCATGGTGTTCTATGAAAAATCATCCCTTTTCGCATACCAGGTTTAACGGTACAGCATCTCGCCGATCAGTTCGGCAAGCTCGGTTCTCTGAAGCGGATATCCATAACCGTACCGTACACCTCTTCGCCGTCCGTCGCGCCAATTCTTCCTCCTCGTGGCAGCACTATTGCCTTCAGGTTTTCAAGAGGTTACCCCATACATCCCAAATATTTCAAACGGCAAAACACAATCTTCTATGCTATTGCACTGCGTCCCCTTGACTCTCCGATTTTGAACCGGTGCTGCATCTCGTCGGGCAGCTCGGCAGGCTCTTTTCTCTGAAGCGGATCTTCTTAACTGTACCGTACACCTCTTCGACGTCCGTCGCGCCAATTCTTTCTCCTCGTGGCAGCAGTATTGCCTTCAGGTTTTCATGAGGTTATCCCATACATCCCGAATATTTCTAACGGCAAAACTCAATCTTCTACGCTATTGCACTGCGTCCCCTCTAATCTCAAGTGAAGTATGAATTGATGGGATTTAAGACGCGAAACGCAAAAACCCTTGAAGAAGATGTTCGCAAAATCTTGGATGGCTTTGGAACCGATTACGGAATGACTTTTTGAAGAGCGCTTATATGCTCCCTGCATCTCCTGCTCGCCGCATTAAAGAATTATCGGAATCAATCTATGTTCATCAATCAAAAAGATCGAATCAAAATCATCTTGCCCCGTTTTTTTTATAGTAAGTTTTTCCTTTAATAAAGGCAAGGCTTCATTATAATCAAGAGCTGGAGCTGGCCAGTTATCATAAACCAACAGCCAGTTTTTTTCGAACTTTTCAAAGTCATTTTTATTTAGAATTTTCTTTTTCTTACTCACAGAAGATACCATCGCGTCGACCCAACGCATCTCTATCTCATCACCCAAGGAAGATACACCGATCACGTTATCGTCCAGAATATCAGCTCCAATCTGAACATCTTCCGGGATCACTATGTCATTTTGTTCGTCTATCTCATTTTTTATTTCTTTTAACGTCATCACTCTTTCTCCTATGTTATACAAGCGCCCCCAAGCTCTCCTTTTTGGCAATTTCGCTCTTGAGGCCTGTTCTAAAGCTTTGTTTTGTGGGACTGCTTCTACAACTTCAATACCAATATTGAGATTTGATAGCGACACCACAAAATCAGGCTTATCGCGATAAAACAAGTCAAATGGATACAATAATTTGTCATTTTTAGCCATCACTCTGAGAAACTGAAAGACCGAATACGTTTCAACATGTTTTTTATTTCTGCCATCATCTCTTTTTGGAACAACGAAATGCAAATCCTCAAGTTTTTGTAACAGATCATTCTTATCGACTGCCTGAAGTAGTTGTTCTTGCTCTTTCATAAATCCTTCCCAATCATTCTATCAGATTTCAAACCGTCTCAGCATCCTTCCGGACAGTTCGGCAAGCTCGTTTCTCTGAAGCGGATCTCCGGCAACAGATGAGTGTCGTGCCGATCTGAGGTTCTCGAAATACTTGCCGTTACAGCCGTGCCTTGCTATCTCCATAACCGTAACGCACACCACTTCGTCGCCGGCCGGATCAAGTCACCTCCTCGTGGCAGCACTATTGCCTTCAGATTTTCAAGAGGTTACCCCATACATCCCGAATATTTCTAACGGCAAAACTCAATCCTCTACGCTATTGCACTACGTTCCCTCGAATCTCATAAATGCCTGATATGATGGTTTTGAGAGTAAAAAAGCCGGTAATGACTGAATATTCCTCCTCTTTACCGTATGGCATTGTTATCTTTCTGACTTATAATTGAATATAAGACTATATTTTATCACTACTGTCCAACTATAAGTCAAATAAATTCAACTGGTTACAGGTATAGG
>DYNE01000061.1 GCA_020721225.1 Pelodictyon luteolum
TATGAAGAACAATATAAAGCTATTTATACGACTTTACATTTGTGACGTGACACTACGATGTTCATATCGACGTGATGAATGCTCCTGTTGATGCCGTAAAGTTCGCTGCTGTCGGTAACTCCGGCTTTGAGAAAGTAGAGCGAAAGCAGGGATACCGCACCTCCAATCCAGGATGAAGCTGCGATCAGATGGATGCCTTTGAGCCATTTCAGGCCTTTTGCCGAGAGTTTCCGCATAGGCGTTTCAGATGACGGCTTTCAGGCAGGCTGCACGGTACATACTTCAGTAGTAGTATTCCGGTGATAGCTTTTTGGTGAAGCGGTGCATCATATAGTTCACGAACCATACCCAGTTCAGCGGCTTGCCCTTCATGCGTTGCATGATCGAGCGGCCCTTGTAAACCTCTTTCTGCAGTTTAACGAAGTTTTCGAGAAGTTTTTCGCCGCTCATTTTGTTCGGCTCGAACATATAGTGGTAGGTGTCGTACTTGTCCCAGTCGAGATGTCGTACACGGGATTTCATTTCATCGAAGTAGGGCGTTCCGGGGAAGGGCGTCACCAGTGAAAATACCGGGAACTCGATGCGGTTTTTCATGATGAAGTCGTAAGTGAGCTGGAAGCTCTCTTCGGTATCGTTGTCGAAACCGAACATGAAGTAACCCTGTATGGCGATACCGTTGTTGTGCAGGTTGCTGACCACCTTTTCGTAATTGCCGAGACGGTTGGAACCCTTCTGGACGCTTTTCAGGGTTTCGGGATTGAGCGATTCGAAGCCTATGCTGAGAAGGTCGCAGCCTGAACGTCCGGCTAGTTCGGCGACTTCAGGCTTGTCGAGGAAGTTCATGGAGATGTTGGCGTTCCAGTGCACGCCGAGCTTTGCCATCTCTTCGAGGAGCGTCATGAAATACTTCGGTCGGAAGCTGATGTTGTCGTCCATGAACGAGAAGTTGATCTTCTGCTTGCCGAGACGTTCCTGGTGATAGCGCATCTCTTCGAGCACGAGGTCGAGTTCCCTGTACCGGTAGTTTTTGCCGTAAATAGTGGGCGTTGTGCAGAAATTGCAGCCGACCGGACACCCTTTGGTCGCGAGGATGGGGATCAGTGAGCTGTATTTTTTCGCGTTTTTCGCGCTGAGCGCATAACTGAAATCCGGGCGGTGCATATCACTCATCGGTTTGAGCGTTTTTGCCCGGTATACCTGCTTCATTTTTCCTGTCAGCACGTCAGTTGCCAGTTCAGTCCAGATCGATTCGATCTCTCCGTACACGACGCTGGTACAGTGCTGTGATGCTTCTTCGTGAAGCATGGTAGGGTGTACGCCTCCGAGAATGACGATTTTCCCCTGACGGAGCGCAGCATCGCCGATGCGGTAGGCCTTGCTGGCATTCAGGGTACGAGAGGTGACCGCTATGATATCATATCCCGAGAGATCATCAGGAACCTGTTCGCCGAGCCGCTCATCGATAAACGTGACATCAAAGAGCTTTCCGACTATTGTGGCAACCATAATGAGGTTCAGCGGCATACTGACCGTGCCGGAATCAACCATCATACTGGTGTTGCTGACCGGCTGAACCAGCAGCCATTTTTTTCTTGATTTCTGTAGGGATGCGAGCTGTTGCAGAAGCTCTTCGGAATAACCTGCGGCGGGGGCAAACGATGATATCACTGTGTCGGATTGTTCGGTCTGCATACCCTTATGAACGGCAAAAGGTGTTAAAAACTGAAACTGCTACGAACCTTTAAGGTATGAAAAGTTTTGAAAAAAACTGATCCTTGAGTTGAAAAAACGAGTTTCCTGGAGCTTTAATCGATCATTCTTTCTGCCGATCGAGTACCGCCACGGTAAAGCGGCTTACGCAGACAAGTTTTTCGGCTTCATTACGGATTTTAATCTCCCATACCTGGGAGCTTTTTCCGAGATGCAGCGGGGTAGCCGTGGCATAAACAAAGCCTTCCCGCACCGGGCGAATATGATTGGCGTTGATCTCCTGCCCGACAATATACTTTCGTTCGCGGTCCACACAATACGATGCCGCAATGCTGCCGACGGTTTCTGCAAGTGCAAGCGAGGCTCCTCCGTGAAGGATGCCTATGCGCTGAATGGTTCGATGATCGACCGGCATTCGCGCGATCATGAAATCCGATCCAACTTCAACCATTTCAATGCCGAGATGACGGGCCATCTGACCTTCGACAATCTGGGTTTCATTGATTTCTTGCGGGGAAACGGGGACAGAAAAGATTGATGCTGATGACATGGGACGAATGGATATTGAGGGCTTCCCGATAAAGATAAGAGCGTGACAAAAGAGCGGGTGACGAGATTCGAACTCGCGACATTTTGCTTGGGAAGCAAACACTCTACCGACTGAGTTACACCCGCTTGCCGGAGTGGTGAGAGAGGGAGTTGAACCCTCGACCTCAGGGTTATGAATCCTGTGCTCTAACCAACTGAGCTACCTCACCATTTAACGGGCTGTAAATATAGAAAACTATCAAAAAAAAACAATGAGCACATCGATTTTTTCTATTCATTATTTTCGTTTTCCATAAGTCTGCCGTAAATCGCCTCTGCGACGGCGACGTCTTCCGGAGTCGTGATTTTGATATTGTGATATCCGGTTTCATAAACACGGATAAGCTGTTCCGGAAAAAATCGTTCTACCAGCGAAGCATCGTCTGTTCCATACCAGGCTTCAAGCTCGGCCTGTTCATGGGCCTGAATGAGCAGACGGCTTCTGAAACTTTGCGGAGTCTGTACCTGAAGTAACCTGCTTCTATCCGGAGTTTCGCCAAAAAATCCGGGATCGTTGCCGATGAATTTTATGGTGTCCTTGGGTTTCGTTGCAGGGACACAAGCTCCATACTGCATGGTCAGGGCAGATATGGCATCGATCTCTGAAGGCCTGATAAATGGACGTGCGCCGTCGTGTACCATGATGATGTCCGGTTCTTTACCGGAGGCAGTCATATCTTTTTCAATGGCCTTGATGCAGTTTCTTATAGAGTCCTGTCTTTCCTTTCCCCCTTCGATCACGGCTCCAAGTTTATGGAACCCGTAGGTCAGACGCATTTCCTGCAGGGTTTCAATATTTTCAGCTCGTGTCGCTATGGATACCGACTGTATGGTTGATGCGCACTCGAAGGCTTTGAGCGTATGGTAGATAACAGGAAACCCGCCGATTTCAAGCAGTTGTTTGCTTATGCCGCCTTGCAGCTGCATGCGTTTGCCGATACCGCTTGCAGCAATGATGGCGTGGGCGTTGATAGTCATGAGAAGCAGATAGAAGTATGATTAATGAATGAACATGGCATCTCCATAGGCGAGGAACTGGTAATCGCTTTTCATGGCAGTCTTATAGGCTTCCATGAGCAGGCGATGTTCGGCAAATGCGCTGACCACCATTAACAGAGTTGTTTCCGGCTGTTGAAAATTCGTGAGGAGTGCATCGGTAACCTTGAACTGATAGGGAGGATAGATAAACTTGTCTGTCCAGCCTCGTCCGAACTTGATCTTTCCGTCAACTGTGGCGTTAGCTTCAAGAACCCTGCACGTGGTTGTTCCGACAGCGATAACACGACCGGTTTTGTTTATCTTGGTTTCGTTGATCTCCATTGCCGTCTGGTAAGGAATATTGAAATATTCCGAATCCATCTTGTGTTTTGAAACATCTTCAACCTCGATGGCATTGAATGTACTCAAACTCGGATGCAGTGTGATCGGAAGTATTTTAACCCCTATTTTCTGGATTTTCTGCAAAAGAGGCATCGTGAAATGCAGACCTGCCATGGGAGCGACAACAGCGCCGGTCTGCGACGCATAAACCGTCTGGTAGTTCTCTTTGTCCGACTCTTTCGGCTTTCTGGTGAAGTAAGGGGGCAGCGGTACATGACCGATTCGTTCAACAAGGCTGAATACATCGATTTCAGGGTTCAGGAACCGGATCGTTCTGCCCCTCGAAGTTGTATTGTCAACCACTTCGGCAACGACATCCTCGTCAAAATATATTTTGTTGCCGACCCGCACCTTGCGGGCCGGATCGACCAGAACATCCCATAACCCGGCCTCCTTGTTGAGCACCCTGAGGAGAAAGACTTCGATTTTTGCATCGGTTTTTTCTTTCTGGCCAAAAATTTTTGCCGGAAAAACCCTGCTGTTGTTAACAACCAGCAAGTCGCCTTTTTTGAAATAGGAAGCAATATCCTCAAAAACTTTATGTTCGATCTCTTTTTTTCTTCGGTTCAGCACCATGAGTTTACAGCTATCGCGAGGCGAAACCGGATGATCGGCAATTTTTGTTTTTGGCAGGGTATATCTGAAATTGGACAGGCGCATAAGCGGTGTAACAATGAATCGTCAAAATGAGTGAAAAATAAAAATAATACGTTTTTTCCCGTTAATGAACAAAATACCGGCACCGTTCACAGACGCCGGTATCTCTGCGGCAGCGATTATGCCATTGCAACAGAGGTTCCTTTCTGCAGGGTGACGGATTGCCCGGCAATACAGGCAGGGGCCTCGTTTCCTTCTGAATTTCGCAGCATCACGGTTATGGTTTCCGGAGTCAGTGTGATGGCATAGCTGTTACTCCGGAAACAGACATTCAGATCCAGTTTTTTCCAGTGAGCCGGCAGGTTCGGGTTTATATTGAGCATGCCGTTTTCAAACGATATGCCTGCAAAGTATCTTACTACCGTATCGAGAGTTCCCGCCATCACGCCACTGTGAATGCCCTCTTGCGTGGTGCCTCCCTGTGTGTCGTTGATATCGCTTTTAAGTGCTTCGAGAAACCATTTCCATGCCGTTTCATGGCCGTCGTCAAGGTAGCTGGAAATAATGGAATGAACGACTTTGCTCAGCGTTGAACCATGGCTGGTTCTCGGTTCGTAGTAGGCATAGTTTTCGCGAACCAGCTTAACCGGATCAGGTATGGAATAGCCGTTTTTTTCAAGAAGATGCGCTACTTCGGCAGGCGCGAGCGTGTAGAACGTCATCAGCACATCGGCCTGTTTGGCTACCTTGTAATGATCGGGCGTATCGCCTTCAGCCTTGAGGATGCGGTCCATGCGGTGAATATTGCCGTATTTGGAGCGGTAATGAACCCAGTCAAGCTCCTTGAGGCTCATGTAGCCGTCAAACTGTTCCAGAATGCCCTCGCTGTCAATCAGAATATTCATCGAGTTACTGATATCGCGCCACTTCTGCAGTTCGTCAAAACCGAGATTGATTTTTTCAAGCAGGTTTCTCAATGCTGCCTCATCGATGGTTTCGCTGATCTCAACGGCTTTTTCGAAGAGCCAGACCGCCATGATATTGGTATAGGAGTTGTCTTTTACTCCTTCCAGCCCGCTTCCCGGCAGTGTTTCATGAAACTCGTCGGGTCCCATGACCCCTTCGATATGATATTTTCCCGTTTCCTTTGAGAAGGTTGCAATGCTGGCCCAGAAACGGGCGATTTCAAACATCAGTTCAGCGCCGTACTCATTAAGAAATGCGGTGTCGCCGGAATTATAGATATAGCTCCATGTATTGTAGAAAGCCGCAATAGAGACGTGGCGCTGCTTGCGGCTGAGATCCGGGCCCCAGCTTCCGCTTTTCGGATTGAAATGAATGATCTGGGTGTCCTCCTGTCCGTCATCGGCAGTCTGCCAGGGGTACATGGCTCCTCTGTAACCGTTTTCTCGGGCATATTCTCTCGCGGCATCGAGCCTGTTATAGCGGTACATGAGCAGTGCCCTGGAAATTTCAGGGAAGGTTCTGTTGAAGAACGGCAGAATAAATATCTCATCCCAGAAGATATGACCGCGGTAAGCTTCGCCGTTCAATCCCCTGGCCGTTATACCGGCATCGATGTTTTCGTTATGGGGTGAGGCTGAGCACATCAGGTGATAGGTGTGCAGACGCAGTACTTTCAGACTGAAACGGTCTCCTTCAAGAGAAATGCCTGCTTCCTGCCAGATTTTTTCCCATGCGGCAGTATGATCCTGCAGCAGCGAATCAAAGGTTTCGTCAGCCTGCAGCGATTGTTTTGCAGCAGCGATTGGACTGAGTTTGCCTTTATGATCCAGAGAGGTATGGATGGCAACGAGCTTTTCGATAGTGCAGCTCTTATCAGGGCTGAGCTGCATCCTGAAAGATTGACTGATATAGCGATCACTGGCGTTTTCCATACGTTCAGTCCCCGCTGGCTGTCCATGGCATGTCACTCTTGTTTTTGCAGCTGTCGCAATGCCGTAATGCGATTGGCTGGTGCGGACGTGCAGGGCAATTATCTCCTTGTCAAAACTTCCTTCTATATGTTCGAGGTGATCGGAGGAGAGTTCATTGTACCGGGCTACTCCCCTGTTCTGAATGGTGCCGTCAATTGCGGAGCGAAACTCGACGGCAGCTGTATAGTTGACCGGACGGAGGCTGAAGCGAAGGGCACAACGGTGTGGATCGGCCATGCTTGCAAATCGTCGGCTGTTGATTCTGCTGATTCTGCCCAGATTGTCCTGAATAACGATCTCCCGTTCCATAACCGCATTCCGCAGGTCAAGGTTCTGGCGGTAACTGAGGATTTTCTGTTCAAACGGATCGATGAAATTGCCGCCGCCTATTCTGAACTCTATCGGCAGCCAGTTCGGACAGTTCACGAAATCATTGTTGAATACGGTCTGGCCGTGAACATCAGTCGGCAGACGGTTATAGATGCCGGCGATATAGGTACCGGGGTAGTGATAGTGCGAAGCGGCAACTCCCTCATAGGCGCCTCGGACTCCAAGGTAGCCATTGCCTGTCGAGGTGAGCGCCTCTCTGAGTTTTTCGTCACGGGCAATAAAGCTGTCGTAGGAAAGGTTCCAGCAATCTTTTTCAAGGCCATCGCTGAACCACTGTTCAATATCTTCAAGAGTGATTTCTCCGAGGTCCCTGACGACGATATCGGCACCCTCTTCTTTCAGTTTCGATCCCTCTATCTCTCTTGCAATGCCGAGTACCATACCGAAATTTCCGCGGGATCCTGCCTGAACTCCGGATATGGCATCCTCGACTACAACGCATTCATGCGGTTCCAGTCCAAGGTTCCGAGCTGCAGTAACGAAAATATCCGGATTCGGTTTCCCTTTCAGATTCATCTCTATGGAAACTTCTCCATCGACTCGCGTTTCGAAGAGATGTTCAAGCCTGGCAAGCTGCAGGATCATCTGACAGTTTCGGCTTGAAGATGCGATGCCGATACGGATGCCTTTTGCTATCAGATTTTCAATCAGTTCTACCGATGTCGTATAAACTTCAGGGCCTTCCTTGATCAGGATTTCGGTAAAAAGAGTGTTTTTTCTGTTTCCAAGACCGCATATGGTCTCTTTTTCGGAAATATCGTCGAGTTCTCCGAACGGCAATTCAATATTGCGTGAGGCCAGAAAGCTTTTTACCCCTTCCATGCGGGGTTTGCCGTCAACATATTTATGATAATCATGAACCGGATCGAATGGAACAAATGGTTCATTGTTCACTTCGGCATAACTTTTCAGAAACGAGTTGAACATTGATTCCCAGGCAAGGCTGTGAACTTTTGCCGTACCAGTGATCACTCCGTCAAGATCAAAAATTGCACCTTTAAATACGTTGCTCATTACCGCACATTAAAGTTGATAGGATTGTAACAAAAACCGCTAAAGAGAGAGAAGACCGAGAATCGTGAGAAGAATATCCGGATAAGGAACCGTATAGCTGTTCTGACATATATCCTCAACCTGTTTTTTAAGCTTTTCGTCCCGCGTGACAAAGACGGCCCAGACGTCATCGTACATTTCAATGGCTTTTTTCAGCATGGGAATGTCCGACGTGGTGTCTCCGCAGACAAGATTCGGGCCTTTCGATGTATCGATCCGGAGTTTATTGCTGATGAAGGAAAGGCCGTCGCCCTTGTCGAAGTCCTTGATGTTGGAACTGTCGTGATCGACATCGATCGTCAGAATGATTTCAATATCCAGTCCGGTATCTTCGATTCGCAAATCTCTTCCCTGGGGATCTATTTCCCTGACAATGCTTTTCACCTTTTCAAGAAATGCAGACGACTCCTCATCCTTGATCGATCGGCTTATATCCTGCCTGGCAACGGTTGTCTGGCCGAATTTGATCTGCATTGCCGAACCGATGAAGTTGAACTTTTCGAAATCGGGATCCTGAAGCAGCACGTGCAGTCGGTCGTTCAGCAAGCGGATCATTTTCTGCTTTTTTTCCTCGATGGGAAAACTGTGGAACTGTTCATCCAGATCGATGAACTCCCTGCCTTTTGAGCCGGCATAGACAAACGTATTGCCCGGATTGATGGAAACATTGAGAATTCCGAAATCCTTCAGGGGGGCGGAGGTGATGAATATCGGGTAACGGCAGCAGTTCTTGGCAAACCGGGAAATGAAAACGGAGTTATAAATCGGTTGTACCGATGAGCGGTATCGTCCGCAATAGTTATTTGTCGTACCGTCGCGGTCGGTTACAAACGCATTGAACCGTTTGCCGCGAAGCATATCGATACCCTCGTTCACATATGAACGAAAACCGGGGATGAACTTGGCCAGGTAATCGATGAACTTGTCTTCGCCGTATTCAAGGTAGTAGATATCTTTCTGCAGCTCCCTGATTTCATAGGTAAGATCAACCTCGATCTGCCTCATGCCGTCTATACGCAGCAGTCTCTGGCCTGTATCGTCGTCGATATAGATGGTTTCAAGCGAATACAGCGCGTTCTTGAGCGATTCAAGACACGATCTCCCCACTACCCGCTGCTTGATGATGTTTCTTACAATCGGCTCTCTCAGTTCGCGGGTTTCCGCTTTAAGTCGGTAGAGTTCTTTCAGAGTCCTGATATCCTGCAGCGTAATCGGAGAGATGCAGGTGGTGAGTTGGTGCTCTTTGAGAATCGTTTCGTGCATGCGTAACCGGTAAGGTAAGTGTAGGTAGAGTAGTAAGAATTACAATCTACATAAAAAGAGAATAAAAGCTTTAAAAAACTTTTTTCCTTAGTGGCAATCAAGCGGCTCAAAGTTTCCTGAATCGCTTGATTACATGGTGTTTAGCGGGTTTTGATTCCTGAAAAAACAGGGAAGCGTTCTTTAAGCGATGCGATAATGCGTTTATGGATCGTTTGCGGATCGTCAAGGGCATCGAGCATGACAAATCGACGCTCGTTTTTATGGATGATATCGAGGTATCCCCGGCGCACCTTACGAAAAAAATCCAGGCCCGACCGCTCCATTCTGTCGAGTTCACTTTCATCGAAAGCGATCGGGAGCGATTTTTCAGAGAATTTTCTCATCAGTGCGTTTTCAGGAGAAATATCGAGGTAAAAGGTAATGTCCGGTTGCAGAGAGAAGGTTGCAAGCGTAATTACGGTCTGCAGCATGATCTGATCGATTTCTCTTCCATAACCCTGATATGCGATTGTCGAATCGAAAAAACGGTCGAGAATAACCGTTGTGCCGTTGTCGATGGCCGGCAGGATCACCTGCTGAACAAGTTCGGCGCGACAGGCAGAGAAGAGGAGCAGTTCACCTATCGGACTGATTTCGTGACGGCTTTCAAGCAGAATCTGCCGGATCTTTTCCGCGACCTCGGTGCCTCCGGGCTCTCGCAGTGTTATCGAGTCGATATGCTCGTCGATCAGTAGTTTATGGAGTTTTCTGATCTGTGTGGACTTTCCGGCTCCATCGATTCCTTCAAATGTTATGAGCATGGCGTTCCGGGATTATGGTTGTCGGAAAGGATGAACTCCTTTACCGTATCTGAAAACTTGTCCGGGTATTCAAGCATCGGAGCGTGGCCACAGTCGGCAAACATAACCAGATTTGAGCAGGGGAGTTCATTTTTTACAGAGTCGGCGACTTTCGGAGATATATACTGATCGCGATCGCCCCAGATTATCAGAACCGGAATTTTCAGTTCTCCAAGGCGTTGACGCAGACCGGTCCGGTTCAGGTCGAGTTTCGTGAGGTTCCTGTTCAACGACATCACCGTATCGAATGCCTCTTTATCACGCGCCATCTGGAGGTTTTTGCGAAATGAATCAGGATTGAGGCCATCGGTTCTGTAAAATGCGGCAGAAAACATTTTTTTCGACATTTTTTCGCCGGTCATAACTTTTTTAACTACCTGGCGTACGCCAGGCAGACTGATCATCCGTGCCCATGAAGGGACATGAATGAAGCCGTCGGTATTGCTCAGTATCAGTTTTCTGAATGTGCCGGGGTAGTGCAGCGCCGATGCGAGGAGATATTTTCCACCCATTGAATGGCCTGTTGCGTAGAGTTTTTCGCCTGTGCTGTCGGTTTTTTCAAGAAACTCCCTGATCAGCGACGCATAGAGTTCAAGTGAATACACTTTCTCGCCCGGTTTATCGGAGAGGCCGAATCCGAGAAAGTCGACGGCGAGGACACGGAACGAAGCCGACAATGCGGGGATGACCTGGTCATAAAAATCAAGTGATGACGAGATGCCGTGCAGAAGCAGCATGGTATGGCTGGAGCGACCGGACTCGATATACCGGTGCCGATGACCGCCAAGAGTGATGTACCGGTTTTGTGGAGCCATTGCCTGAGACGGGTTATGTGGCAATTTCAGGAATTACATTTTCCGCTAACGAAAATTAAAATACTATCCTTCAGGAAAAATCCTGAGAGCGGCCGTTATTTTCCAGGGTAACCCGGTCATGCGCTCAGTGGGGCTGTCCGGCCGGTCGGATGATGATTTCGTTGACATCGACGTGAGGTGGTTGCGAGAGCGCATAAAGCACGGCTCTGGCTACATCCTCGGCTTTCAGTTCCGGCGTGCCCGGTTTCTGCAGATGATCCCAGAAAGGCGTATCGACAACTCCCGGCTCGATCAGCGTGACCCGTACGCCGGTTCCGGTCATTTCGTTACGGATGGCTTGCGCC
Organism: Pelodictyon luteolum; assembly: GCA_020721225.1. GTDB lineage: Bacteria > Bacteroidota > Chlorobiia > Chlorobiales > Chlorobiaceae > Chlorobium > Chlorobium luteolum_C. Next base: position 10,917 of record DYNE01000061.1, read on the forward strand.
ATGCCGGTTACCGCCCATTTTGTTGCAGAATAGAGGTTTCGTATCGAGGTAATGCGGCCTACAACCGAGCCGGTTACAAGAAAATGTCCCCTGGTTTTGGTGAGTTCAGGGAGCGTCAGCCTTGCTGTTGCAGCCGCTCCGAATACATTGACCAGCACCATCTCTTTCCACTCTTCCGGTTTGTCCGCTCCGCCGAAAAACGGGGAGCCTTTTGAAAGACCGGCATTGGCAAATACGGCATCGATTCTGCCGAAGCGTTCCAGGGCTTTTTCGACAACGCGCTGTTGGGATGACCAGTCAGAGACATCGCAATACAGGGCAAGAGCGTTCTCTTCTCCCAGCTCGCAGGCCAGTTCGTTGAGCTTTATCGTGGAGCGTGCCGCAAGAACAACGCGGTATCCCGCTTTCGCAGTCAGCCTTGCCGTTGCCATTCCGATTCCGGAAGAGGCTCCGGTGATGAGAAGTACTTTGTTGTCACTCATTGTTACTCTTAATTGAATGATTTGGATAATTAAAGTCTTGCAAACATAGAATTAATTGCAGAATTTACTCTTACCCGGCTTTTATGCCCCCAAGGTTTTCCCGTCGCTCTGAAAAGTTTATACCGATGAACTCTATGTAGTGTCTGACAGAAAAGCCATTATAATATTATAAAATATAGTCTTATA